>DASWYM010000561.1:0-9068 GCA_036404975.1 Chitinophagaceae bacterium | reverse complement strand
TACCGGGAAAGCGTGAGACGTGAAAGAGAGAAGCTGCGAGCTGCGAGAAGAGAGAAGCTACACGCTTTACCCGGTACGCAGGCAGGGCTCCGGAGGCGTCCCCGCCGGTGTCCGGAAGATTTATTGAATGCTGCACCCCTGAGGGCCCAGGACGGCGTCCCCGCCGCCTCTCCCGGACACCAGCCTGTTGTACCCGCGGAGCGTTTGCTTAGGGTCGTAAGCACGTCGGCGGGGACGCCTCCGTAAGCCCCCATCCCTCGCGCATACAACAGTAAAAGCTCCCCGGAACACTGCTTCCGAACAGTAGTAGCGTCCCCGCCGACGGTTTCCGGGACTTCCGTACACAAAGGAGTTCTTCCATAAGGACAGCGGTGTAATCGTAAAGGGTCGGCGGGGACGCCTCCCGGGCCCCTTCTACTGCTCAACGGCAAAAGCAACTGCGAGCTGATAGCCAGGAAGGGAGAAGCTTTACGCTGTACGATGGGAAGCTGCGAGCTGCGAGAAGACAGGACAATTAGCGAATTGGATAATGAGTCAATTTGATCAGCAGGCATTCTTCGTGGTGCCTGTTTTTCTATGGCCGCAGACAACAGACCCAAAAAACCTATTCCCTACTTCTCCCTGTTTTCTTCGCAGGATCAGCTTTCACATTTTACGTGTTCCTCTTCTTTCCGGTTAAAAGCGACCCATCGAGCCAAACAGTCAGAATGGCCACCGGGATTTGGAAAGGGCGGAGAGCAATTAGCCAATTGATAAGATGGGAATAAACGGGATCGGCACTTGGAAAGGGGGTAGCGGGGAGTGTAAATTAGCGAATATGCAAATGTGCAGATGTGCAAATGAGGGAGCTACCGGTCATGCTGCGTCCGGAGGGACGGTCAGAGATGGGGCAGCGAAGGGAAATAGGATTTTGGAGGGAACGGCAAAAGTGCTGCTCCCTGCTTGGAGCTTGCAGCTTGTGGCTTGCAGCTTCTTTTAAAAGTTCTTTGACATTGCGGATTCACGGGAGAGGAGGACCTATCCTGTGGATTATGGAAGGTCCTGGTAATGAGTCAGGAGACTCATTAAAACGACTAAGCACAACGACTCATTACAACGAGTGGTGGGACGTGAGGACCCGTACCACGGCAACAGGTAATGGATGTGGTGCGTGTGGACTCGCGCCAAGGCGGTAGGCTGAGCGTAACTAAAAGCTGCGAGTGATGAGCTACGAGTAGCGAGAAGAGAGAAGCTATACGCTTCATACGGTACGTAGGGAGGGAAAGCTGCGGGGTGTGAAGGACCCGCGCTCAACTACTCAACGGCTCAACATTGCTTTGCCGTAAAGGGTTTAGTGCTCTTCGCCACCGTCGCTGTCGTTGAGCGGGTGGGCGGCATCAATGGGAACGGGCATGGGGGCCTTTACACTTTTCATCCAGGCCAAGAGGTCGTTCAGCAGCTCATCGCGCCTGGCGGTATGGGTGGAGGCCAGGTTGGTCCGCTCGCCTTCGTCCTGCCGCAGGTTATAGAGCTCTACGGCGTTGTTGGTGGCCAGGCCCTCTTTACCCCGGTCGAGGATCCACTCTTCGTGGTAGAGGTGGAGCTTCCAGTCGCCCTTGCGCACCACCGTCACCGGGCGGGTGCGGAAGATGTTGTCCCGTCCGCGGATCACCGGGTTGTCGAGGTAGCCGGGGAAGTGCCAGAAGAGGCTGCTCCTCTTGGTGGCAGGGCGTTTCCCTAAAAGCAGGGGCAGCAGGTTTTCGCCGTCGGTGGCCGCGGCATCATGACCCGCCGCCGCCAAAAAGGTGGGATAGAGGTCCAGGTTGATGATGGGCGTGGGGTTGTGGCTGGCGGGCTTTATACGGCCGGGCCAGCAGGCGATAAAGGGCTCGCGGATGCCGCCCTCGTAATAACCGCCCTTGCTGCCGCGCAGGGGCTCTTGCGACGACTGCTGCGTGGCCCCATTGTCGGAGGTGAACACCACCAGGGTATTCTTGTCCAGCCCGGTGCGGGCCAGGTAGGCCATCAATTTGCCCACACTCTCATCGAGGTCGTAGATACAGGCGGCGTAAAGGGCCGCTTTAGGATCCAGGCCTTTATCGCGGAACCTGCGGATGGAGGAAGGCCGCGCCTCCAGGCTGCTGTGGATAGCGTGGTGCGACAGGAAGGCAAAGAAGGGCCGCTGGCGGTTCTGCTCCATAAAGCCGAGGGCCGCTTCCGTCAGGGAGAAGATCCCTTTAGGGTCTTCGGGCAGCTCGCGCTTTTTATTGGGGTTGCCCTGGCGGCTGTCGAACCAGGTGTCGAAGCCCTGGGCCCGGGGTTCCGTGCTGTCGGCCGTGCCCAGGTGCCATTTGCCAAAGAGCCCCGTGGTATACCCCCGGGCCTTCAGCGCCTCGGCCATCGTGACAAAGGAGGGGGCCAGCTCCCCGGTGTTGCGCACCGGAACCAGCCGCATCTGCTTTCTGGGTCCGCGGGTGGTGCTGCCTACGGCATATACTCCGTGGCGGGGACTGTAGCGGCCGCTCATCAGCCCGGCCCGCGAGGGGGCGCAGTTGCCCGCCGAGGCATAGGCGTTGGAAAACACCATGCCCTTTTGGGCCAGCGCATCGAGGTGGGGTGTTTCAAAGACCTTGCTGCCCGTAAAGCCGCAGTCTTTATAACCCAGGTCGTCGGCAAAGACCAGGAGGATGTTGGGCATTTCGCCTTTTTGCGCCTGTAACGTAAGTACAGAAGCGGTCAGCCATAGCAAGGCCACTGCCTTTATCCACAGGGAGGAAGCTTTTTTTTTCATGGTGGGGTAGATGGGTGCAACCACAGTTTTGTGCCTGTGAAAATAAGCAATAGGGCCTTCATTTACTTATTGGCTTTCTCCGGGCTATCCGGGAATTGCTAAACCTGCTGCTCCAGGGCCTCCCGTGGCGGGGCCTTCACCATTGGGCAGCGGGAAACGCACTTCCAGGCGGCATCCCCTACCGGGGGCGCTGTCGAGGGTAAGCGTGCCGCCCAGGCTTTCGGTGCGCGCCAGCATGTGGGTAAAGCCAACGCCCCTGCTCCTTTTAGAGGTGTCGAAGCCCCCGCCGTCATCGGCGATGAGCAGCACCAGTTCCCCTCCCTTTGCGTCGAGGCTCACCTCCACGCGGCGGGCGCCGGCATGCTTCAGGATGTTGGTGAGCTGTTCCTGAAGGATGCGGTAAACCGCCAGGTGGAGGTCCTGCTCCACTTCCAGTCCTTCCACGCCGTCGGCCAGCAGCGTGAAAGAGATCCGGTTGGTTTCGCCCACCGAATGTAGTAGCTCGCGCACCGAGTCGGTCAGCCGCAGCGCGCCAAGCGTGGGGGACGACAGGCGCCGCGAGAGGCTGCGGATCTCCTCGATGGAGTTCTGGACCAGTCCTACCGACTTGTGCAGCAGCTCGCCGTTGCCCAGGCCATCGCGGCAAAGCTCCAGGTACAGCTTGACGGTGGTGAGCACCTGGTTGACGTTGTCGTGCAGCTCGCGCCCCACGCGGGCCCGCTCGTTCTCCTGGGCCTTGATGGTGGCGGCCGTCACCACCTGCTGCCGCTGTTTTTGCTCCCGGAGCAGTTGTTCCTGCAGCTGGCGGCGTTCGGTAATGTTGATGGACACGGCGAAATATTGCTGCACCGTGCCGCCGGCCCCCACTACCGGCTGGCCATACACATCGGCCCAGTACTTTTCGCCGCTCCGGGTGTAGTTGATCACCTCGGTGTGGAAGGGTTCGCCCCTGCTGATCTGCGCCCGCATATAGTCCACCGCACCGCGGTCTGACTCCGGGCCCTGCAGCAGCGTGCCGGGGTTCCGCCCCAGGGCGTCGGCGAGTGCGTAGCCGGTGCACCGCGTAAACGCCTCGTTCACCCAGGTAATGCGGCGGGCGGCATCGGTGAACACCACCATGGCCTGGCTGTTGGTGGCGATCAGGGACAGCTTGTGCAGCTCGTCGGCCAGCCGGCGCTTTTCGGTCACGTCGCGAAACAACACCGACAGCCCGCTGGGGTCGGGAAAGGCGCTTACTTCGTACCACTGGCCCAAAGGCGCGAAATTGGTCTCGAAATGCACGGCTACCTTTTCACGGACCGCCCGCTCGTACTGCTCCTGGAACACCGTGCCCGCCAGCTCGGGGAAGATGGTCCAGAAGTTCCGCCCTTCGTAGTCCTCGCGCCCCACGGGCACCATCTTTTCGGCCTGGGGGTTGGCATAAAGGATGCGCCATTCGGCGTCGAGCGACACAAAGCCGTCGGTGATGCGCTCGAGCATCCCGTGCAGGAGGGTGTTCTGCCGCCTGAGCGCCTGCTGGCAGTGCAGGCACTCCGCCTCCCACCCTGTGGGGGCTCCCGGGCCGGGAAAATGGATGTGGTGGAACATGGCAATCGGGGAGCTGGTAAACCCCTACACAAAATAGTACATATGCATCCTTTCTACCGGCCTACTGATCAAAATCATGTACGGCCGGCAGCCTCATGCAGCTACCCGGAGGTACCCGGAACGCCCGGGGCTCGCTTCCCCACAGCCCGGGCAGGATGGGCAGCAAAGTTCCTATCCGTTGAGCCTAAGGACCTTGCCTCCCGGCCTTGGTGGCCGGAAGGCGGTAGCTGGGCGTGTCCACCCGCGGGAAAAGGCTGTTGGCGGCATCCGTCCTGATTTTTGTCAGGCCTGACGCGCCTCAGGTGGCAGCATGCGGGTGCCCGCTAATTTTAAACTTCATTTTATACCATGCTATTTCAACCACGTTCCACACAACACCCGCTGGCTGCCTGCAAGGACCGCCTGGCCGCTAAAGGTTACCGCTGCACGGTCATCCGCAAAGACGGCAAAACGATCTGCATCTGCACCCCTTCCACTAACCCTTCCAATGCCCACCCTCATGTCGCTACAAAAGATCAGTGATACCGCTGCCGCCACCCTGTTCTTCCTGTCGGGCACGCTCCTGACCCTGCTCCTGTTCGTGCTGGTGAACCGGTAGACGTGAAACGTCAAACGTGAAAGGTGAGAGCGGAACTGCCCGCTGTGAGCTGTTAGCTGCGAGAAGAGGGAGAATTTGACAATTTGATAATGAGACAATTTGGGGAGCGGATCGAAGGATCCTGGAAACACTATATGCGGTACGCTATACGTTTACGTGAGAAAAGATCAACGCCGCAACTTATAAGACGTGAAACGGGAGACGGGAAATGTGAAACGTGAGGCGGGAGAGGAAAACCCCGGGTGCGGTTGGGGTAGGAAAAGCAGGGCTGTTTGCTTATTTTGTGCAGTAAACCCGCAGCTTTTGAAAAAGGCGTTGTTCGCGTACTTACTGGCCGTCACCCGCAGTGCCCTGCCCGGGCTGGCCATCTGGTGCCTCTTCGGCGTGCTGAGGCAATGGCCGGTGGATACCATCAGGCTGGTGGCGATGGGCGGGGTCGTTACCGTGGCCGTTGTATTCTCTCCTTACCTGTTGTTTGGAGTGGCGGGCTACCGGTTGCGACAGGTCCTTTATTTTGTTCCCATACTACTCTTGTGTGGCCTTCGCGGCTATAACCTTTACCTGCTTTCTACCGGGCAGCAGGCGGAGATGCTCTTCGCCGCATCCCGTATACCGGTGCAGTTATGGCATGCCTATGCGGCCGAGTGCCTGGTTGCGGCAGGCGTGTGCTTCAGCATTTACCGTCGCCACAAAACCTTCTACGACACCGATCCCGTGGAGGACCTGTTGCGGTAGGGAGGGAATGAGTGGTGAGTGGTGAGTGGTGAATGGTGAGCGATGAGAAAGGAACGTGAGACAGGGACCTGAGACGGGAAACGTCAACAGGGAAAAAGAAGAAAGAGAGGTAACGGGACCACTGCAGGATGCCCAACCTCTCAACTATTATAGAAGAGGTTAAGATTTACAAAACATTATTTCTAAAATCTTAAAGGTGGTCTTCCGGCCTACAGATGGGTTGGGCAGGTGGGCATTTTTGGGTAATTTGAAGACAGGAAATAATTCAGTTTACAGGCAACTTAAAAACACCATTATGAAAAAACTTATTGCCCTATTCCTGCTTAGTGCGGGACTTTCTGTAGGCGCCCAGGCCCAAAAGCACTATAACGACAAGGTGCCCGCCCCCGTAAAAGCCTCCTTTGCCCAGCAGTTCCCGGGGACCAGCCCGCGGTGGGAAATGGAAGCCGGTCAGTACGTGGCCCATTTCCGGCAGCGACGCCAGGACGTAAGTGTACAGTATGCTGCTGATGGCACTCGCACCCGGATGGAGGAGGAACTCAAAGTGTGGCAACTGCCCTTACCGGTGATCGAGTATATGGAACAACATTATGGAGACGCTCCCAAGGAAGGTGCCAAGGTGACCCGGGCCAACGGCGAGATCAATTACGAGGCCACCGTAAAAGGCAGGGAAGTGCTTTTCGACGCCAGCTGCACTGTCCTGGAAGAAGAAGTAAAATAAGGAACCTATATGTGCATAGGGATGTATGGAAATACATCCCTTGTTATTGCCCGTCATACAGCACCCCATTGCCATAGGCCACTCCCTGCGTGAAGCTTGCGGCTTGTAGCTGCACGCTATACGCTGTACGCGGTAAAACCACTGATGGCTGCTCAACGACTCAACTACTCAACTTCTCTATAGCGGATCGGCAGTGACGGTAAAGCGGGAGTCGGCCTTTACGGAGATTTCCTGGGCCACGTTGGAACGCAGGGCCACTTCGGTGTAGAGGGTATAGCTTTCCGCTTTGATGTAGGCGTCCAGCTTTTCGCCGGAGGGAACGAGGTTTAAAACCGACACACCCGTAGGTACATTGTCGTGCGAAGCCAGGAGCACCCTGTCGCTCCCCTCGGCACCGATATAGATGCGAATGCTTTTGAGGAAGTCGAAGTTCTGGGCAGCGGGGTCTGTGATGGTCAGGGTCAGCTTACTCAGCGCCACGTCCTTTACGAGGTGGGCGCTGGTGTTGTTGTTCTGGAACGACTCCTGCGTACGCATGTTCACGGGCACAGGGGAAATGACGGGGGTATTGATCAGCCCACTGGCCGGGATGCGGATCGTTTCCGAATGGTCGATATCGAAGGTGAGGAGGCGGGCTATCTTCTCGCAGCTGAAAAGGGCCAGGACTAGCAAGGGCAGGAAGAAGAGTGTCTTTTTCATACGATAAGGGTTTGGGCGGCAAGATAAAAAACAAGGAAAAAAGAGGAGTGCTTTGTTGACCGGCTAGGGGTAAGGCCTTAGGCAGCGATACCCCCAAGGCCTGAGGAATGAAGAGTGAGACGTGAAAAGTGAGAAGCTGCAAGCCACAAGCTGCAAGCAGGAAGTGAGATGTGAGAGAGGGAAGCTGCGAGTTAGGAGCTGCGAGAAAGGAAAAACGGTATGTTATACGCGGTGGAAAGAAATGAAACGGTAAGAAGAAACTCTCCCGGCTCCGGCAGTGGGGCATAGTGAAGGAGGCCCGGGGTCCCGCCCGTTAATCATTGGAAGTGGAGACCCGGGCGGGCCTACGTGCGGCGGCTGCAAGGTCGGCGGGGACGCCTCCCTGGCCCCTCTCCACTGCTCAACGCCTCAACTCCTCACCCCTCCTTCCCTTCCATCCCGGAGATGATGTGGGCCACTTCTTCCTCGGTAGCTTTCAGCTTCGCCTGGCAGTACTGGATAAGGAAGGAGGCGCGCTTGACCTTTTCGGCCAGCACGTCGACCGACACGGTTTCGGATTCAATCTCGGCGGATATTTTCTTCAGCTCTTTATAGGCTGCTTCATATGTTAAAGGAGTCTTCATCTGTTTGTTTTTTGTGGGTGACTACGGCCTCCAGCTCGCTGGTGCCCAGCCGCACGGTAATGGCCACGCCCGGCTGCACAGTATCGCCCCCGGCAATGATACGGCCTTCGTGGTACACGAGGGCAAAGCCCTTTTTCAACAGGTTCACCGGGCTCATCATGCGGCACACCACTTCCCGGTAGGCAATATCGCTTTTCTGCCGGTCGAGCAGGCGGGCGGCATGGAGCTTCAGGCCGTGGGCCATGCTTTCCAGGTCCTTCTGTTCGTTGGCCAGGCAGAGCTGCGGCTTCAGGATGATCCTGTTGGCGAGCTCCGCCAGCTGCCCCCTGCCGCCGTTCAGGAGCTTTTGCGCCAGGTGCACGGTCTTTTCGCGCAGGCGGCTGCCTTCTTCCTTCCGGTCGGTGAGCAGCGCCCTGGTGGCACGGGCCACTTCGGCCTGCTGCGCCAGCACCGATTGGGAGGCCCGCTGCAGCACCTGCTGGGCGCGGATGACGAGGCGTTGCTGCTCGCCCTGGATGGCGGCTTCGAAAGCCTGGTTGTGGGCAATAATGTACTCGGCCGCCTTGGTGGGTGCCGCCGTTGACGTGTGGGCCACCAGGTCGACGAGGGTCTGGTTCTTCAGGTGACCGATACCGGTGATAACGGGAATACGCAGCCTGGCCACTTCTTTACAGAAGGCGAAGTGGTCGAAGAGCAGGAAGTCGGTGTCGGCGCCGCCGCCGCGGATGATGACCACCGCGTCGAAGGGTATACCGGAGGCACAGATCTCGCGGATCCTGCGGGCGGCGGCTTCGGCGTTGGCCTCGCCCTGCACGGCGGTAAAGTAGTTGTTGACCGTGAACTGGTAGCCAAAGCGGTTGTTGAGCAGCGCGTGCATGAAGTCCTGGTAGCCTGCCGCCGACGAGGAGGAGAGCACCGCGAGGCGCTGGATGACCGCGGGATGCTCGAGGCCGTTGTTCCGGGTGCGGAAACGGTCGCCCACCTTTTGCACGTAGGAAGAACACTCGGTAAGAAGCCGGTGGATGGTGGCCAGCCGCTGCAGCTCCAGCTGCCCGATGGTGTAGGAGGGATCCACATCGAGCACAATGAGCTTGAGGCCATACACCGCGTGGTAGTCGACCTGCACCTTGATGCATACGCGGATGCCGGCGGTAAAACGCTGGCCGCTGACCCCTTCAAACTCCCGGATGCGCGCCGTCCCTGTGCGCCAGGCGACGGCCTGCGCCCGGGCCACGATAGCATGGCCGCCCTCCTCTTTTTCCACTAGGTCGAAGTAGTGGTGATCCTTATTGGGATAGAACGTGTGGTTCGACACATCGGCGATCACCCACCAGG
>DASWYM010000560.1:0-3549 GCA_036404975.1 Chitinophagaceae bacterium | reverse complement strand
AAGTCATAGAGCTCGCGCAGCAACTCCATTTTGAAGTGCATCACCTTTTCATAATCCACTTCGGCCAAAGCATTTAACTGCTTCTGCTTTTTCAGCGTTGGCTTCAGCACCTGCGCGTACTTCTTACCGGCTACCTTCGTCAGGTTGATATAGATCGGGTGCAGGGCAAAAGCCGATATGGCGGCATAGGGATAAGAATCTACCCAGCCAAAGGTTGCCGACGTGTCGTTTATCGGCAGGATCTGGATCATCTTCAGCCCGGTTTGCGCTGCCCAGTCGGCCAGCAACTTCAGGTCTGTAAACTCCCCTACCCCGAACGAAGCCTGTGAGCGCAGGCTGAACACGGGGATCGCTACCCCGGCACCCTTCCAGGTATTATTGGGCAGACGCACAAAACCGTCGTGCAACACAGTCAGGCTGCTCTCCACGTTTTCAATGTGGAGCAGGCGGTTGTCACCGTCCTCAAAACGGACAAACGTTCCCCTCTTTATATCGTAAACGCCATATTTATAGGCAATAGGTGATTCGGCATAATATAAACCCAGCTTTGCCGTCCACCAGTCGCCGTCCCGCTCCATCAGTATGGGATTGGTAAGGTCCCAGTCCATGAGCGAAGCACCGGCACCTACAAGGCACACACACTCGCCAGCAGCCAGTAAGGGCGCTTTTACCTTGAAGATATGGGTGTAATGCCTGGCCTTTTTGACCTTGGGGCTGGTCTTATGCTTTAAGTAGATTTCTTTAAAGGGAGCCGTATAGAAGGCATTCTCGTATAAGCCCGCATAGTTCCAGGTATCCTCTACAAAGAGGTGCTGGGCCGTTTCTTTTGAAAGGTCAATACGGCGGGCACGCTCCCCTTCCTTGCTTACCTCTCCCTTCTCATTTGAAAATATATAATGATATTCGAGTACCGGGTGTTCCTGCGGGTCCACCTCGATGGAAGCATGCCAGTAGTCTTGGTTTAAGAAAGTCAGGGGCAAAGCGTTCTCTTCATTGAAGTTGCCGAGCGACAGGGTATTTCCAACCATTGACAAATTCTGGCCAAAGCGTGTACGAAACCGTAAGTAAAAATCTATTTTCATCCCTTCAATATTAAGCAGATCGTTTAACAAAGTGTATTGTGTTCCCGGAACACATTTATTAACGAATGTACTAAACGATTTGCGGACAGTAAAGTAAAATGTATTATATGCAAAAATTGTTGCGTAAAATTATTACTCCCCTATTTTTGCAAAAATTATTTCAATGGAAGTAAAGAGAAAATCAACAGGCCTTTACTGGCTTTTATTTTTTGTATCGACGATAGCCCTGGTTGCCGCCATCGCCCTGCACTGGCCCTGGCTCACCCTGATCATCCCGTTTGTGACCACGTTCTTCGTGCTGGCTATGGACATCATCTAGACCACTTCTTACTTTAACAGGTAGTACCCCTTACCTGACCACCTTATAAAAAGAAACCCCGCCAGTGGCGGGGTTCTTATTTGGAATATCTGTCAGAGTCTGCATGCTCTTACTTCACTTCTTCGTATTCGGCATCGGTCACGTTTTCTGAACCGGTTTGGCCTGCATTGGGTCCTGCCTGGCCTTCGCCGGCACCGGGCTGAGCGCCACCGGCCTGCTGGGTTGCCTTGTAAATTTCTTCACTAGCCGCCGTCCAGGCATTGTTCAGTTCAGTTACCGCCGGATCAATTTGTGCGATATCTTGTGTCTTGTGCGCCTCTTTCAGCCGGTTTAAGGAGGTTTCAATGGCACCCTTCTTATCTTCAGGGATCTTGTCACCAAACTCCTTCAGCTGCTTTTCGGTCTGGAAGATCAGGCTGTCGGCCTGGTTCAGCTTCTCGACCTTCTCACGCTCCTGCTTGTCGGTTACCTCGTTGGCCTTGGCTTCAGCCTTCATCTTTTCGATTTCCTCCTTGGTCAGGCCGCTACCGGCTTCAATACGGATCTTCTGCTCTTTACCGGTGCCCTTGTCCTTGGCCGTCACGTGCAAGATACCGTTGGCGTCGATATCGAAGATCACTTCAATCTGGGGCACGCCACGCGGAGCCGGCGGGATACCATCGAGGTTGAAGATACCCAGGCTTTTGTTCTGCGAAGACATCGGGCGCTCACCCTGCAGTACATGGATCTGCACACCAGGCTGGTTATCGGAAGCCGTAGAGAACACCTCCGACTTCTTGGTCGGGATCGTAGTGTTCGACGGGATCATAGCGGTCATCACGCCACCGTAGGTTTCGATACCCAGGGTCAGCGGCGTAACGTCCAGCAGCAGCACGTCCTTCACCTCACCAGTCAGCACGGCACCCTGGATAGCGGCACCAATAGCTACCACCTCGTCGGGGTTAACCCCCCTGTGCGGCTTCTTGCCAAAGAAACGCTCTACGATCTCCTGTACCTTGGGGATACGGGTAGAACCACCCACCAGGATCACTTCGTCGATCTGCGACGTCTGGTAGCCGGCATCTTTCAGGGCCTGCTCGCAGGGCTTCAGGCAGCGCTCGAACAGGGTATCGGCCAGTTGCTCAAACTTAGCCCGGCTCAGTTTCTTTACCAGGTGCTTGGGCACACCGTCCACAGCGGTTATATAAGGCAGGTTGATCTCGGTCTCTGAAGAAGACGACAGCTCGATCTTGGCCTTTTCGGCAGCTTCCTTAAGGCGCTGCAGGGCCATAGGATCTTTCTTCAGGTTTACGGCCTCGTCCTTCTGGAACTCGTCGGCCAGCCAGTCCATGATCACTTTATCGAAGTCGTCACCACCCAGGTGGGTATCACCATTGGTCGATTTCACTTCGAACACACCGTCACCCAGCTCGAGAATGGAAATGTCGAAGGTACCACCACCGAGGTCGAACACGGCGATGTGGTGGTCTTTACCCCCCTTATCCAGGCCGTAGGCCAGGGCCGCCGCCGTAGGCTCGTTTACAATACGGCGAACATTCAGACCGGCAATCTCACCCGCCTCCTTAGTCGCCTGGCGCTGGGCGTCGTTGAAGTAGGCCGGAACGGTCACTACCGCTTCGGTTACTTCCTGTCCCAGGTAATCTTCAGCGATCTTCTTCATTTTCTGAAGAATCATGGCAGAAATCTCCTGCGGAGTATACAGTCTGCCATCTATGTCTATTCGAACGGTATTATTGTCACCTTTCACTACTTTGTAGCTCCAGTGGCTAATCTCTTCTGTTACCTCATCATGGCGACGGCCCATAAAGCGCTTCACGCTCGTGATGGTGTTGTGCGGGTTGGTAATCGCCTGGCGCTTAGCCGGATCACCCACCTTACGCTCGCCATTCTTCAGGAACGCTACGACCGAAGGCGTTGTGCGACGGCCTTCATCGTTGGGGATCACCACGGGCTCATTACCTTCCATTACTGCGACACAACTGTTCGTTGTACCTAAGTCAATACCAATTATTTTTCCCATTGCTTAAGAATTATTATTTACAATTGGTTATCAATGATTATGCCGCTGGCAGAAATGTGCAATTTTGACAGTTTACCCGGCTAATTGGCAAACTGATGCCGCCAAATCCTTACAGATGGACCTACTCA
>DASWYM010000559.1:0-9777 GCA_036404975.1 Chitinophagaceae bacterium | reverse complement strand
TAAATTCTAAAACCTAAATAACAATATGGCTAAAGAATCAGTAAAGGCCAGGCAACGTAAAAGAGAAAGAATGGTAGCCCAGTACGCTGAGAAAAGAGAAGCGTTAAAGGCCGCCGGCGATTGGAAAGCTTTGGATGAATTACCAAAGAACTCTTCCAAAGTGCGCCTGAAAAATCGTTGCCAGATGACCGGTCGTCCCAGGGGCTATACCCGTCATTTCGGTATCTCGAGGATCGCTCTTCGCGATATGGCTTTAAATGGCTTAATACCAGGTCTGAAAAAGGCAAGCTGGTAAGACACAGTCCATAGGCTATGGTTAATAGTCCATGGTCTTGGTGAAATTTAATAATTAACACAATTAAACTTTTCCAATTGTTCCGCTCCGGCGGAGCGTAGGAGGGCTAATAATATGGTAACAGATCCTATTGCAGATTTCCTGACTAGAATTCGTAATGCGCAAATGGCCGGTCACAGAATCGTTGAGATTCCTGCTTCTAACCTGAAGAAGCGCATGACGGAGATCCTGTACAACCAGGGTTACATCCTGAAGTACAAGTTTGAAGACGACAACAAGCAAGGCTTGATCAAGATCGCCTTGAAGTATGACGCTCAAACCAAGCAGCCGGCTATCCAAAGCTTAGAGCGCGTAAGCCGTCCGGGTCTGCGTCACTATGCGAGTCCGTCTGATTTCAAAAGAGTAAAGAATGGCCTTGGTATCGCCATTATTTCTACTTCCAAAGGTGTGATCACCGATAAGGAAGCAAAGGCTCAGAACGTAGGTGGTGAAGTACTTTGCTACGTTTACTAGACCACAAGCATCGCGTTGCTGATACATTAAGCCGATACCTATCCAGGCTGACCGGTCAGTAACAAAACAATAAATAAACAAACTTTAAATTATTCAACATGTCTCGTATAGGTAAAGCACCGATTACAGTACCAGCAGGAGTGACAGTTACCGTGGGTAATGACAACGTAGTTACTGTAAAAGGTCCCAAGGGTGAATTAAAGCAGCCCATCGATCGCGATATTACGGTTACCGTAAAAGATGGTGAGATCAACATTACACGTCCTACTGACCAGATCCGTCACCGTGCGCTGCATGGCTTGTCCCGTGCCCTGGTGGCCAACCTGGTAAAAGGTGTTACCGATGGCTACACCCGTAAGCTGGAGCTGATTGGTGTGGGTTTCAAAGCCGCCAATACCGGCAACGTTCTGGACCTGGCTCTTGGTTATTCACACAACATCATCTTCGAAATTCCCAAGGAGTTGAAAGTGGCTACTGCCCAGGAAAAGGGTCAGAACCCCTCCATTACCCTGGAAGGTATCGATCGCCAGTTGATTGGCCAGGTAGCTGCCAAGATCCGCAGCCTGCGTAAGCCCGAGCCTTACAAAGGAAAAGGTGTACGCTATGCTGGTGAAGTGGTGCGTAAGAAAGCTGGTAAAGCTGCTGGTAAATAATAATTAACTAACATGGGAACCTTGGCAGTATCAAGGTTCCAAAATAGAAGATAAAATGAGAACAAGCGCAAAAACAACGAGAAGGCAAAACATCCGCTACCGCATCCGTGCAAAGATTGCCGGTACCGCTCAGAAGCCCCGTTTGTCTGTTTTCCGTAGTAATACAGATATCTATGTACAGCTGATCGACGACGATAATGCTGTTACACTGGCAGCTGCCTCTTCAAAAGATAAGGACATCACTGCCCAGGCTGGTACCAAATCTGAAAAGAGCAAGCTGGTAGGCCAGGCAATTGCCCGTAAGGCAAAAGAGATAGGAATTGAGAACGTAGTTTTCGACCGCGGCGGCAACCTCTATCATGGTCGTGTAAAGGCTGTGGCTGATGGCGCCAGAGAGGGTGGTTTGCAATTCTAAACAATCTTAAAAACGTAATTACTAGATATTACAATGGCAAAAGCAATTTTAAACAGAGTAAAAGCAGGTGACCTTGAATTAAAAGAAAAGGTAGTTGCTATCAACCGTGTGGTTAAAACTACTAAAGGTGGCCGTGCTTTCAGTTTCTCTGCACTCGTGGTGGTTGGAAATGAAAATGGAGTGGTAGGTCATGGCTTAGGCAAGGCAAAAGAGGTTCAGGAAGCTATTACCAAGGGAATTGAAGATGCAAAGAAGAACTTGATCAAGGTTCCCGTTATGCATGGTACTGTTCCTCACGATCAGTGGGCTAAGGTTGGTGCTGCAAAAGTACTGGTCAAGCCAGCCGCCCATGGTACGGGTGTAATTGCCGGTGGTTCTATGCGTGCCGTTCTGGAAGCCGCAGGGGTTACCGACGTTCTGGCGAAGTCTCTGGGTTCCGCTAACCCTCACAACGTGGTAAAGGCTACTTTCGAAGCCCTGGCCCTGTTGCGTGAGCCGGTAAGCGTGGCTAAAACCCGTAGAATCGGCCTGAAGAAAGTATTTAACGGTTAATCCCTCTCCGTCACCTCTCAAAAGAAACGATCATGAAAAAGATAAAAATCACTTTAGTAAAGAGTCCGATTGACCGCCCCGAGCGCCAGAAGGAGACCCTGAAGGCTTTGGGACTGAACAAATTGAACGCTACTAGAGAAGTGGAAGCTACTCCTCAAATCCTGGGCATGGTTCGCAAAGTGAACCACATGATTGCCGTAGAAGAGGTAGCATAAGTTAAAACATTGAATGTAAAATGAAAAATGTAGCCTCCAAGCGCTACATTATCATTTTACATTTTTATTTTCGCAGCCTTTATTAATCAACGCGAGGGGAGATTCCCCGTAGAGTAAAAATCAACAAACATGAAATTACACAACTTACGCCCTGCAAAAGGTGCTGTACACAAGGAAAAACGTTTAGGTCGTGGTGAAGCTTCCGGTCACGGTGGCACCTCCACAAAGGGTAACAAAGGACAGCAGGCCCGTACCGGTTACCAGCGCAAGATGGCCCACGAAGGTGGCCAGATGCCGATCCAGCGTCGTGTACCCAAGCGTGGCTTCAAGAACATCAACCGTATCGAGTACAAAGTGTTCAACCTGGGCCAGATTGAGCAGTTAGTAGAAAAGTACAACATCCAGGAGTTTACGCTGGAGAACCTGTATACCAATGGCCTCATCAGCCAGACAGATAGAGTGAAGATCTTAGGAAACGGAGAAATTAAGACCAAGCTGACCTTCAAAGTGAACGCAATCAGCGAGAAAGCAAAGCAATCCATCGAAGCATCGGGTGGTTCTGTTGAAATCGTGAAGTAATTTTCAGTAAATTGCATAGGCGCAGCAATGCGTCTTTTTTTGTTTAAGGACCGTAAACCTCTCATCTTCCGTGAAAAAATTAATCAAGACTCTCAAAAATATCTGGAGTATCGAAGAGCTACGTAGTAAGATTCTCTTCACCCTGCTCCTTTTATTTATCTACCGTGTGGGTACGCACATTGTGCTGCCAGGTATTGATCCAACCCAGTTGGAAGCCCTGAGCCAGCAATCCAGTGGCGGTATCCTTGGTCTGATCGACACCTTTGCCGGTGGCGCCTTCTCACAGGCTTCTATCCTGGCGCTCGGTATCATGCCCTACATCTCTGCCTCTATCTTTATGCAGCTGATGACGGTAATGGTGCCCCAGTTCCAGAAGATGCAGAAAGAAGGGGAAAGCGGCCGTAAGAAGATCAACCAGTGGACCCGTTACCTTACCGTAGCAGTCACCGCGGTTCAGGCCTCTGCTTATGTGGCTTACCTGCGCCAGATCACGGGCAACTCCCAGGCCATCATCCCGGGATTTGAACCCTATTTCTGGCTCTCTACTGTAATTGTTCTAACCGCCGGTTGCTTATTCGTTATGTGGCTGGGTGAGAAGATTACCGATAAAGGCCTGGGTAACGGTACCTCCCTCATCATCATGATTGGTATCCTGGCCCGCCTGCCCCAGTCGTTTATGCAGGAATTGACCAACAAATCTATCCGTTCGGGTATGATCCTGGTGTTCATCATCGAGATCGCTATCCTGATCGCTATTATTCTCGGATGTATCATGCTGGTACAGGGTGTTCGCAAGATCCCCGTGAACTACGCCAAGCAGATCGTGGGCAACCGCCAGTTCGGTGGCGCCCGCCAGTTCCTGCCCATCAAAGTAAACAGTGCCGGTGTAATGCCGATCATCTTTGCCCAGGCGGTTCTGTTCCTGCCCACGCTGTTCAACTTTACCGGTACGGCTACCGGACAAGGCATTGCCGCTATGTTCACCGACCACTCCAACTACGGCTATATGGCTGTATACGCGATCGTGGTGATTGGCTTTACCTTCCTGTACACCGCCCTGATCTTTAACCCTAAACAGATCGCGGACAACCTAAAGCAAAACAACGGCTTTATCCCCGGTGTGAAGCCCGGTCAACCCACGGCTGATTACATTGGTGCCATTATGGATAAGGTAACCCTTCCCGGTGCTATTTTGCTGGCCCTGGTAGGTATCCTGCCCGGTATAGCCCAGCGCCTTGGCGTGACGGCTAACTTCTCTACCTTCTTCGGCGGCACCTCACTGCTGATCATGGTAGGGGTTATCCTCGATACCCTGCAACAGATCGAAACCCAGCTGCTGATGCGTCAGTACGATGGCCTGATGAAAAGCGGCCGTATCCAGGGACGTCAAACCGTAACACAAGCCTCTTACTAAGAATTTCTTAGGATAATGATAAAACCTGGCAGTACTACCTGCCAGGTTTTTATTTTTGCAGCATATGATCCATTTAAAGAACGAAGAGCAGATTGAGCTGATGAGGATAAGTGCCCTTTTGGTGAGCCAGACACTTACCGAAATCGCCAAGGTCCTGAAGCCCGGCATTACTACCCTCTCCCTCGACAAGATGATCGGGGAGTATATTCACGACCATGGGGCTATCCCGGCCTTCCTCAATTACCATGGCTATCCCTTCAATTCCTGCATCTCGGTGAACGACGTCGTGGTGCACGGCTTCCCCAACAGCCATGCCCTGAAAGAGGGCGACGTGGTGTCGGTAGATGTGGGCGTCGTCAAGAACAAGTACTATGGCGATCATGCCTACACCTTTATGATCGGCAAGCCTGCCGATGAAGTGGTGCAGCTGGTAAAGGTCACTAAGGAGTCGCTCTATAAGGGTATCGAAAAAGCAGTGGCCGGCAACCGGGTAGGGGATATTTCCTATGCCATCCAGGAGCATACTGAAAGGCAACACGGCTATGGTGTGGTGCGCGAGCTGGTGGGCCACGGCCTCGGCAAAAGCATGCACGAAGATCCGCAGGTGCCCAATTACGGCCGTCGTGGCACCGGTCCGGTGATGAAAGAAGGACTCGTGCTGGCCATCGAGCCCATGATCAACCTGGGCAAGAAGGACGTGTTCACCGAAAAGGACGGCTGGACGGTGCGCACCATCGACGGAAAGGTATCGGTGCACTTCGAGCACGATGTGTGCATCAGGAGGGGCAAGGCCGATATCCTGTCCAACTACGAGCCTATCGAAAAGGCGGAAAAGGAAAACAGTAACTTATTTTCAGATTATTGATCGAAGCCCTCTGATGAGGGCTTTTAGTTATAGCACATGGCAGGAAAAACATTAGTGGTGATTGGTGGGGGCGCAGCGGGCTTCTTCTGTGCGGTGAATGCCGCCCGCCTGAACAGGAACCTCAAAGTGGTGCTGCTGGAAAAGAGCAGCAAGCTACTCTCCAAGGTGCGCATTTCCGGGGGCGGGCGCTGCAACGTCACCCACGCTTTGTTTGATATTGTGGAGATGAGCAAGCGCTACCCACGCGGGCAGAACTTCGTCAAAAAGACCTTTCACCAGTTCTTTACCACCGACACCATTAAGTGGTTCGAAGAGCGGGGCGTAAAGGTCAAGGCCGAAAAAGACGGCCGTATGTTCCCGGTCAGCGACTCCTCCGAATCCATTATTGACTGTCTGCTCCACGAAGCCAATAAATACGGAGTGGAGATTCGCATGAACTATGAAGTGAAAAGCATCGATGTGCCTGGCCAGGAGACAGGCACATCCGTCTCCACCTCTCACGTCTCACCTCTCAACTCTCACGATCTTCACCATTCACCATTCACCATTCACGGCTCTATCCCTCCCGTGCTAAAAGCTGATTATATCTGCATTGCCTCCGGTGGCTATCCAAAGGCCTCCATGTTTGGGTGGCTGCAGTCGCTGGGGCACAACATTACCGAACCGGTGCCCTCGCTGTTCACCTTTAACCTGCCAAAGCACCCCATCACCGAACTGATGGGGGTAAGCGTAGAGCTGGCCCGGGTCAAGATCGAAGGCAGCAAGCTGGCCGAGGAAGGCCCGGTGCTGATCACCCACTGGGGGCTAAGCGGTCCTGCGGTCCTGCGCCTGAGTGCCTGGGGTGCACGCGAGCTGGCGGCAAAGAATTACGACTTCCGCGCCCACCTGAACTGGGTGCCCCAATACAGCGAACAGACCCTTAAAGAACAATTGCTCTCCGCGCGTTTTACCCAGCCTTCCAAAAAGGTTTCCAACCACAATTTCGTGCACCTGCCCGCCCGCCTCTGGAACTTCCTGCTCACCACTTCCGGTATTGGCGAGGACCAGCGCTTTGCCGACCTGCCGGCTAAGGCCGAAAATGCACTGATCCGAAACCTGGTGGACTACGTCGTAGAGGTGAGGGGAAAGACCACGTTTAAAGAGGAATTTGTCACTGCAGGTGGCATTAACCTAAGCGAGGTAGACCCCAACACGCTCATGAGCCGCAAGGTGCCCCACCTGTTTTTCGCCGGTGAGATCCTGGACGTGGACGGCATCACCGGGGGCTTTAACTTCCAGCATGCCTGGACCAGCGGCTTTATCGCGGCGAGC
This sequence comes from Chitinophagaceae bacterium, assembly GCA_036404975.1. Taxonomy (GTDB): domain Bacteria; phylum Bacteroidota; class Bacteroidia; order Chitinophagales; family Chitinophagaceae; genus Flavisolibacter. Next base: position 2,965 of record DASWYM010000559.1, on the reverse strand, counting down.
ACCATTGCCAGGACCGCAGGCTAGGGGGCTTTGATCAGCCTGCCGGTACTGTGATAGGTGGTCTTGATCTTTGGTTCTCCCTTGTAATAGACATTGCCCTTGTAATAGATCTCCAGGTCGATTTGCTCCGTCACGTTGATGTACGTATCTTTTATGGCGCCGTAACCCATGTTGTAGTAGCGCACCGTAAGATCGCTGAAGTCGATGGTCGCCCGCGCATTGGTATAGGTATGGCACTGGTCGGCGCGCCCATGCAGAATGTAGTCCGCATTTTCATTGAAAATATAGGCCATCACGAGGCCAGCATCTACCGTCAGTTCCACGTTTCCCGCACCGATGTCGGATAGTATGTCGAGCCGCTCCAATCGCAGGGTATCGGTGGAGCGCACATCGCCGCTGCCGCTGTAATTGATCTTGTCCAGCGTTTTAAACGTCACATAGACCGTGGTCTTTTCTGCCGGGTTCCGCAACCAGGCGCAGGTGGCATTGTTCTTTATGGTCAGCACCCCGTTTTGAACTTCGGTGACGATATTGGGCTGCAGGTTGCTGCCAGTTTCTACAGTAATCTGCTCCACCGAATCCTGGGTCAGCACAAGGTCGATATCATTGTAAAGATCTACCTGGTGAAAGGGCGCGACTTTACGTTCCACCCTGGTGGTATTCCCGGCATTTTCCAAACAGCCGCCCTTGCGGCAGGCGGAGAGGCTCACTAGTAAAAGGAACAGGGTGACGATTGAGATGAGTTCTTTTCTCATGGCGCAGAATTGAAGGTGTAGCCTATACCGGCGTTAATGTAATCGGCTTTGCCCAGGTGGGTCTTCAGCAGGGCACTTGCCGACCAGCGGGGCGTCAGCTGGTAGCGCAGCCCTATTTGCTGGTACAATACCGGGAAGCGGTCGCGGTTGTGCAGGTAAGCGCCCAACTGCACGGGCAGAGACAGTTTTCCAAACAGGCGCTCGTAAGCGGCGTAAGCACCCGCCTGCAGCTGATTGCCTTCCCTTTTCACCGACAGCAGGCCCGAGGGGTCGTGCTCCAGCGAGGGGTTATGAAACAGCACCACCCCCGCACCAAATTGGTGCCTGTAGGACGTGCGCTTCATGATTTCTGCATTCAGGATGGTCACCAGGTAGCGTTCCCCGCCGATCCAGGGATATTGCTTGCCGGCCACCGAAAGTCCCAGGCGGTAAAAAGGCCGGCGGCTAAAGCTGTTCCTGGGAGCTGAACTTTCTTCAAAAGACTCATCAAACGCATACCGCAGCCCCGCTTGCAGAGTAGGGGTATTAATACCCAGGTTGGGCAGGCTCGAACCCCCGTTGGAAAGGTGGCTGAATCCCACGCCCGCGGCGGCAAAGAGGCGGGGTGCCAGCTTTACTTCATTTTGCCACAGCAGGTGTAGGTATGCATTCAGGTGGCTGCCCACCAGCACGTTTTTATGATTTGTTTCGGGGTGGTAGGGTTTTTCTACCCAGCCGGCCCCGGCGCCGATGCGCAACTTGCTCTCCAGCGCTTTATAGGCGAAAAGCGGCATGTTTAGAAAAGGATAGGCCGCTACCAACTTGCCGATATGTTCTTTACTCCCCAGGTTGCCGTACTGGATACCAACGCCCCACTGGGGCAGTCCATTGGCCACCTGCCAGGCCTTGCTGCCATCGGTTTGCACCTGGAAATACAGCTCGCCGAAAGAGGAGTAGGAGTCTCTTAAGTAAGCTGCTTTAGGTTCACTGGTCAGGAAAGACCCATAAGCATAGTGCCCGCCCACCGACAGGTTCCGAAGGGGGCGTTTGACCGTCGTTTGGGCAACCGCCCCGCTAAAGAAACAAAGGGCCAGGCTAAGTAAAATGGTTTTTCCGGGGCAAAACATACAACTATGGAGGCTTAAAGCGGAAGGTCAAACATAGCAATAATTTACTTTAGGAGCAGTTTCCAGTCTCCAGATCCTACCTGCCGGACTCGGGCTGCCCATCGCTGAAGAGGCCTTATTTACGCCGATTTCTTTCAATTCAGTCCTGCCATAACCAATGGATAAACCCTGGTTGCTGCCAATTCCCTGGTCCCATATCCCTAATCCCTCCTCATCGTTTCTCCGGCCATTACGTAGCTGAACCGCTCTTCATCCGCTCCTTATAGCAGCGGTTCAGCAACGGTTCAGGAGCGGTTCAACAGCGGTTCAGGTACGGTTCAGCGTGCCGTAGACCGGGCGGAAAATAGGGCGGTTTTACCTGGCTGAACCGGTTGTGGTATAATTTAAGCCAGGTTGGGATCAGGAGAAAGGCTGCCTGGGCAATAACAGACCTAAATGGTTTAATACCCGGGAGATTCCATGACTCCACAAACGTCTCCCTTTTTGCGCTGTACAACAGCAGCATTACGGGATCAGGCCCTTACGCATCCCTGATCACTCAGTACTCATTTTCCATTCCTTAAAATCGGCCCAAATCCGGGTTCCCACCGCCTTTTTATTGTATCTTTGCCGCCCCGAACAAAACCCTCGGGAGTTTTTATGGAAGAGAATCAAATTGTTAACCCAAACGCTGAAGGACAGGAGCAAGCTGCTGCACCCACTGCAGAAGTAGCTACAGCGACAACAAATGAACCTGTTCAGGAGCGCGTAGCTGAACCTCAGACCGCTCATGATGACTTTGACTGGAGTATCGACAAGCGTAATGTCGCAACCTACAGCAAAGACGAAAAGGAAAAGTACGACCGTGTGTACGAGAACACCTTCGTACAACTGAACGATGGTGAACTGATCAAAGGAACCGTGGTAGGTATCACTAAGACTGATGTGGTACTGAACATTGGCTTCAAGAGCGATGGTCTGGTTTCCCTGAATGAGTTCCGCGATTTGCAGGGACTGGCCGTTGGTGACGAGGTGGAAGTGATGGTCGTGGAAAAAGAAGACCGCGACGGTAACCTGAACCTGAGCCGCAAGCAGGCCCGTATTACCCGTGCCTGGGAGCGCATC
>DASWYM010000558.1:0-7933 GCA_036404975.1 Chitinophagaceae bacterium | reverse complement strand
TACTCAAAGCTGCCCATTAAAGCATCCACCTTCCATTAAGCAAATAGCCAAATAATTGCCCCTTACGTTCCTTTAAAAAGGACGCAAAGGGCATCTTATTTCCCTTCCTTTCCTTAGCCAATCCGCAGCTGAACCGATCTTCAACCGCTCCTTATAGCAGCGGTTCAGGAGCGGTTCAGCAACGGTTCAGGTACGGTTCAGCAGCGGTATAGATTGCAGTATGCCATTACATTTCCACTCATGTTCTCAGACGGGAAGTGCACTCTTTGAGGATGAATTGATGCCAATGACAACAGGAGGCTTTCTGCAGTTCAAGCATCTAAAATAGCAGTTCGTGTCCTTTTGGGTAGCCGGCGCAGGAGTGCGCGGCTAGTTTTGTGAAACCAAAAACACAACTACATGAAAAAAGGGCTGTATATCCTTGTAATGGCCATGATTCCGGGCCTGGCGCAGGCACAACTAAAGGGCCTGATGGAACGGGCGAAATCGAAAGTGGAAAACCGCATCAACAACAAAGTTGATCAGTCAATGGACAAAGCACTGGACCGCGTGGAGGGTAAACCCGGCGTAGGTGGCGGTACCGCTACCAGTGAAGTATCGGAACCAGTTACTGCGGCACCGGCGAAAAAAGGTATTGTCAGCTATTCGAAATTTGACTTCATCCCCGGCGAAAGGGTACTGTATAGTGAGGACTTTGCCCAGGATGTTGTTGGTGAATTGCCGGTTAATTGGAACGCCAGCGGCAAGGGCGAAGTAATGACCATTGAAGGCAATGGCGGTAAATGGCTGCGGATCTTCCAGAATAATGTTTACCTGAGTGGCAACACCAAAAGCTTTGGCGAGAATTTCACCGTGGAGTTCGATATGATGTATTATTTCGAGCCCAAAACCTCGGGTTATGTATTGCCCAACATGACTTTTGGACTACTGTCCACGGCCGACAGGGAGACCGGGGATAACCTTTTTCTAAAAGAGCAGAATTACTACAACAACATGGAGATCGCCATCAGCCCTTATGGCCAGGGAGGAGCCCGGGTGGTGAGCGGGAAAAACAGGGGCACCAGCTTTTCCTCCGACCGCATTACGCTAAACAATTACGAGAAAGACTTCAATAAGGTGCTTCACTATTCCATACAGGTGCAAAAGACCCGCCTGCGTTTATGGATCAACGAAGCCAAGATCTTCGATATCCCCAGGGCTGTTAACACAGGCGACACCCTGAACCAGATCTACTTTAACCTGGAGGGCTCCAACTATAAAGATGACGAAATAGGGGCGTTTATCTCCAACATCAAAATTGCTACGGGGCTGCCCGACACCCGCCATAAGCTCATGGAAGAAGGCAAGTTCAGCACCACCGGTATCCTGTTCGACGTGCAGAGCGCCGTCATAAAGCCTGAATCCTATGGTGTGGTAAAAGAGATCGCTACGGTGCTGAAAGAGAACGGTTCCGTAAAGATCAAAATCATTGGTCACACTTCCTCGGATGGTGACGACGCGGCTAACCTGGAACTGTCGAAACAGCGGGCCGCAGCCGTAAAAGAACTATTGGTAAAAGAATACGGCATCGAGGAGGGGCGCCTGAAGACAGAAGGAAAGGGCGAGACGGTGCCGGTCGGTGATAACAAGACCAAAGAAGGCAAGATGCAGAACAGGCGAGTGGAGTTTGTGAAGGAGTAGGATATAGTTTATAGACCATGGTCCATGGTAGTGGACAATAGTCGCCAGTTAACCAGTGAATCAAACTTCGTTGTCATAGTAACGCTTAGAAACGGGCGGTTTTTAATTGCAAAGGCACGGGCGCTTTACACAACCCGTGCCTTCTTTTTTTACAGCCGATGCCTTGTATGCCTATTTGGCAATATCAATTTTTACTTTCTTGTTCTTGATCTTCTCGTTTTTGATTTGTTGCAGGGTATGGCTTGCCTTGGACTTACGGATGGCCACGTAGGCAAAGTAGTCCTTTACCTCAATAAGGCCGATATCTTCCTTTTTAAGACCTCCTACATTCGAAAGGAAACCTACTACATCCACCTTGTTCACCTTGTCCTTTTTGCCTGCACTGATGTATAGAGTGGTCCATTTTGGCTTTTCGGGCAGGATGACTTCTTCGGGCAGGTTGATCGCCTCGATATTAGGGGATACGTACGAAGGCAATGCCTCTTCGGGATTCAGGATCAGGACCGCCGTTCCGCTGGCGTCCATCCGGGCGGTACGCCCGTTGCGGTGCGTAAAGATATCTTCGGTGGCGGGCAGGTGGTAGTGAATAATATAGCGGATGTTCTGGATGTCGAGCCCCCGGGCTGCCAGGTCGGTGGTGACCAGCACGTTGACCGTCCCGTTGCGGAACTTGCTCATCGCCGTTTCGCGGTCCCTCTGTTCCATAGCCCCGTGGTAAAAGGTATTGGTGATGCCCTTTTCGGACAACAGCTCACTGGTGCGCTCCACCGCATCGCGGTGGTTGCAAAAGACAATTATGGAGCGGTTGCCCACCATGCAGATAAAACGGAACAAGGTATCGATCTTATCCATCGCCGGGGACAACAGCTTTTTGATCTCCAGGCCGGAAGCCTTTGCCTCGCCTTCTTCCAGGAAGCTAAGCCGGGTCCAGTTTTCCGCCCCCACAAAGCCAGGGATTTCCACGGACTCGGTAGCCGAGGTAAGTACGCGCTTGTTGATCGAGGGTAAAGAGCCAATCACAAAGGATACTTCTTCCTCGAACCCCAGCTCCAGGGTTTTGTCAAACTCGTCCAGCACAAGGAACTCTATACGTTGTAGGGGTATATTGCCGCGGCGGATATGGTCGGCAAGGCGCCCGGGGGTTCCTATGAGCAGGGCAGGAGGGTGCGCCAGGCTGGCTTCCTCTATTTCGCGCTTGTGGCCGCCATAGCAGCACAGAACTTTTAAGCCGGATCCCATAGAGCGGAAGACGCTCTCGATCTGCAAAGCCAGCTCCCGGGAAGGAGCAATAATGAGTGCCTGGGGCTCTTTCACGGAAGCATCCAGGCGGTGAAGGATCGGCAGCAGGAAGGCAAGGGTCTTACCGGAGCCGGTAGCCGAAAGAATGACCACGTTCTCTTCATTGTCAATGGTTTCCAGGGCTGCTTCCTGCATCGGGTTCAGCGCGTCGATCCTGAGGGTGTCGAGCACCTTCCGGGTTAAGGGGTTATTGCTTTGCATAGCGGCAAAAGTACAAAGGAATGCGACGACCGGGCGTTTGGATATTACCTCAGGGGGAGCAACTACATATTTAAGTAACTTTAGAAGTATCTAAACTGGTCCCATGTACCATGCCACCAAAGGAAAAGTTCACACGCTGCTGCACCCTGAGCTTGGCCATACCAAATGGGACAAATTCATCAACATCTTCATCATCATCCTGATCCTGCTGAATGTTATTGCAGTCATGCTGGAGACGGTGCCCGCCATTCACAAGCCTTATAAAGAAGCCTTCCATATATTCGATGTGGTTTCGGTAACGATCTTTTCCATTGAATATATACTGCGGGTTTGGAGCTCCAATCATGATCCCCAGTTCGGCCACAGCGTACGGGGACGACTGCGTTATATGCTCACACCGGGAGCCCTTATTGATCTCATTGCCATACTGCCGTTTTACTTCTACTCGGTGGTCACAGTAGATCTGAGGATCTTACGCATTCTGCGCCTGCTGCGCTTCTTTCGTCTTTTCCGCCTTACCTCCTATATGAAGGCTACGCGGCTGGTGGTCAACGTCTTTAAGAGCACCCGCAACCAACTTCTTTTGTCCCTGGTATTGGCTTTATTCCTGATAGTGATCTCTTCCTGCCTGGTATATTTCGCAGAGCACGTCGTACAACCCGATGTATTTACGTCTATCCCGGCCACCGTCTGGTGGAGCATAGTTACCCTGACTACTGTTGGCTATGGAGATATGATTCCTGCCACTACCATTGGAAAGATGTTCACTTCGGTGATCCTGCTGGCTGGCGTAGCCCTTTTTGCGCTGCCGGCAGGTATTATTACTGCCGGTTTTTTAGAAGAGACCAGGAAAGGTAAAAACCACAAGACTGTCATATGCCCCCATTGCGGCAAACCGATCGAGGACGGCGTACATAAGGAACACTAAGGGGCGGAGGGTGTAAATCGATCATGCCGGGGCTAAGTTTCTTTACCCTAAAACAGGTCTTATTTTTTGCTGATAATCAACCCTTTACACCAATGACACGAATCACGTATTCCTTTGATGGCCGTCAGCATTTTTCTCCTTTAATTGTTTAACTTTTGTTACCAGTCAAAGGGTTTCCGGAACAAGCCCGGAAACCCTTCAACCCAGCTAACGTGGGCACTTCTTTTCTCTTTTTCAGAATAAGTTTCCAGGGAGAAGTCGCTGCCCCAGGTGAATTTTCAAATGCAGATGTTGCCTGCTCTAAATCAAGGACATGAATACCGTTCATACTGGATCCGAGATCACCATAACGAACGTTCCGGCGTCCCTTTCACATGGGCTGAAGGAAGAAGAATTAGCCGGGCTGCGACAGACCTATGGGAAGAACGTCATTACCGCTGGCAGAAAAGGATTCCTTCTGCCCCTGGTGAAAGATGTGGTTACCGAGCCCATGTTCCTGATGCTGACACTGGCCTGCGCCATTTACTTCTTTCTCGGTGAGAGCGGGGAAGGGCTATTGATGCTGACGGCCATTTGTATCGTGACGGCCATTTCCATCTTCCAGGGTGTAAAGAGCAATAAAGCCCTGAGAGGACTGCAGCAACTGACGGATCCCAAGGTGCACGTGGTCCGGGACGGGCAGGTAAAAACAATCCCATCAGATGACCTGTTGCCGGGCGACCTGATGATGCTGGAGGAAGGTAACAAGGTCACCGCTGATGCACGGGTGGTACAGGGCAATGACCTCACGGTGAACGAAGCGGCGATCACGGGAGAGTCGTTCCCGGTAGCCAAGAACGAAAAGGTAGATCAAAACCAGTTGTACCAGGGCTCCACTATCAATTCGGGACGCTGCCTGGCCATGGTGACCGCTACGGGTAATCACACAGTGCTGGGCAGGGCCGGAAAGGCCATAGCTTCCTTTACAGGTGAGAAAAGCCTGCTGCTGAAGGAGATAAACAGGTTCGTGGTTTGGCTGACGGTTTTTGGTATCCTGGCCTTTTTGGTCATCTTCCTGGTGAACTACCTGAAAAGCGGGACTTTAATTTCGAGCCTGCTGCTGGGCCTGACCCTGGCCATGGCCGCCATCCCGGAAGAAATTCCGGTAGCCTTTTCGAGTTTTATGGCCCTGGGTGCCTTTTACCTGTCGCGGTATGGGGTGATCACCCGCCAGCCGCAGGTGGTCGAGAGCCTGGGCTCGGTGACGGTGCTTTGCCTGGACAAAACCGGTACCATTACCGAAAACCAGATGAGCGTGCACAGTACTTTTTACTACCACCCGGCTTCCGGGTTAACCCCTGGTCCTGGACCAGGGGGAGAAGTGCTTTATTATGCCTACCTGGCCAGTGAGCAGGATCCGTTTGACTCCATGGAAAAGGCAATTAAGGAAGCTTATGATCGGAACGGAAAGCCCGGAAATTATACCCCTGCCGGGATGATCCATGAATACCCGCTCGAGGGGCACCCTCCCATGATGACGCACGTGTATGCATCCGTAGGTGAAAAGCTGGCCGCTTCCAAAGGCTCCATTGAGAGAATAGTACAGGCGTGCCATCCAGATGAAACGGTTTCGAGGAATGTACTGGAAAAAGCCCGGCAGCTGGCTTCTGATGGCTACCGGGTGCTGGGGGTTGCCAGGGCTTTGTATTCAGGGGAGGCTCTGCCCCAGAAGCAAGACGACTTTGCCTGGCAGTTTATTGGGTTGCTATGCTTGTACGATCCTCCCAAGGAGAACGTAAAGGAGGTGTTACCCCAGTTCTACCGCGCGGGTATTGGAGTGAAGCTCATCACAGGTGACTATCCTGAAACGGCACTGAACATCGCCACGCAGGTCGGACTGGTTCATAACAACGAGTATCTTTCCGGAGATGCCGTAATGACGATGCCGGATGCGGATTTGAAAAGGGTGGCAGGACAGGTAAGCATCTTTGCCCGTATGTTCCCGGAAGCCAAGATGCGGGTCATCAACATGCTGAAAGAAGCGGGGGAAGTAGTGGCCATGACCGGTGACGGTGTGAACGATGGCCCGGCTTTAAAGGTGGCCCATATAGGCATTGCCATGGGGAAAAAAGGTACTGACCTCGCCCGCCAGACGGCTGACCTGGTTTTGACCGATGACAACCTGGAAAAAGTGGCTATTGCCGTAAGGCAGGGCCGCCGGATCTTTAGCAACATCCGCAAAGCCGTTCGCTATATCATATCTATCCATATCCCCATTATTCTGACCGCTTCGGTTCCCCTGCTGCTTGGCTGGGCCTATCCCAACATCTTTACCCCGATACACGTCATCTTCCTGGAGCTGATCATGGGGCCTACCTGCTCGATTTTCTTTGAACGGGAGCCTGCCGAGGAACATGTGATGAGCGAGCCTCCCCACAGAAGAGGCATGTTCACCCGCAGGGAAGCTGGCATCAGCGTAGCCCAGGGGCTTGTCATTTCCATTGGGGTGCTGGGGCTGTATTATTCCTATATGATCTCAGGGCACAGCATCGAAGAAACACGGACAGTGGTCTTTACCACCCTTGTAATCAGCAACATCCTGCTGACCTTTGTCAGCCGCTCCTTTACCGAAAGTCTCTCCAGTACCATACGCTATAAAAACAACCTGGCCCTGCCGGTATTTGTTGCTTCGGTGATCTTCCTGATGGCTATCAATTATATTCCCTGGCTCAGGGGTATTTTCGGTTTGGCTCCCCTGGAGCAGACAGACCTGCTGATCTGTACCGGTGTTGCCCTGCTGAGTGTGTCGTGGTTCGAGCTCTATAAGTTCTTCCGGCGCGGGGCAGAGAGAAAGAGCATGCCTGCACAATAACATAAAATACTGACCATCCTCATTAAAAAGGCTGACAGCCATCGTAGGAGCGCCGTAAGGATATAAAATAACTTTGTAACCACCCTTATTGTATCACCTTTAAATATAACCATTATGGCAACAAAATCATTGATGAGGCCCGAAACCGCTATCCCCGCATTATTTGATGATTTCTTCAAGCCCTGGAATGAAATGTTCGACAATAGCCGTTTCTGGGGCAGGGCAGCTACAGTGCCACCGGTAAACATTATCGAAACACCGAATGAATACAAGGTTTCACTGGCAGCACCCGGCATCAAGAAGGAAGACTTTAAAATTGACGTAAACGGCAACATGCTGACCATCAGTGCTGAGAAAGAAGAAAAGGTGGAAGAAAAAGAAGACAAGTATACCCGAAGGGAATTTAACTATACTACTTTCACCCGCAGCTTTGCGATGCCGGATGATGTTCAGTTTGATAAAGTGGATGCCCGGTACGTTGAAGGCGTCCTGGAACTGATGCTCCCCAAAAAAGAAGAAGCCAAGAAAGCCACTATTACCAAAAACATCCCCATTAAGTAAGTACGGAAAATAAAACACTTTTACATGCTCCGCACTAGCGGAGCATGTTGTTTTAATAGCATACTATATCCTGGCGGTATCTGGCTTGTATGCATAAAGTATTTTGGGGAAAGGGGAGTTGAACAAAACTACCTCATAACATCCATAGTGGCCTGGCTGTTAGTAGCAGGACTGTATTTACTGATGTGTTTATAGTTTACCTTACGGTGAAACATGACTTTTGCAAGCCCTATGATGACTTTTTACGCTTAGCTTTACTCCTGATTACGGTCACTGTAACCAATGACAAGTTTCATTGAATAAGTGCTGAGATTATGCAATCTTTAAGTAATTCTTTGAACCATGGCCATCAATGCGAAACTGAACGACTTCTTTTTAGAAGCAGGAGGAATATCCCGCTTTACCGGAAGGTT
>DASWYM010000557.1:0-6531 GCA_036404975.1 Chitinophagaceae bacterium | reverse complement strand
CTACTATACCCCCTATAAAAGCATGGCAATATCAGACAAAAGTGACGCGGAACTACTGGCCCAGTTCCGGGAACCGGAAAAAAAGGAGGCGGCCTATACGGCCCTGATCCGGAAATACCAGGAGCGGCTGTACTGGCACATCCGGCGCATGGTCGTCGACCACGACGACGCCAACGATGTGCTGCAGAACGTATTTATCCGGGTATGGAACGGCCTGGAGAACTTCAAGGAAGAATCGCAGCTCTACACCTGGCTGTACCGCATCGCCACCAACGAATCGCTGACCTTCCTGGAAAGCCAGAAAAAGCGCTCGGCGGTCAGCCTGAGCGAGGTGGAAAGCGGGCTGAGCAATAAAATAAAGGCCGACAAGCACTTCGACCCCAACAAGCTGGAGTGGAAGCTGCAGCTGGCCATCCAGCAATTACCGGAAAAGCAAAGGGTGGTCTTTACCCTGCGCTACTACGACGAAATGCCCTACGAGCAAATGAGTAAAGTGCTGGAAACCAGCGAGGGGGCCCTCAAGGCTTCTTACCACCACGCCGTCAAAAAAATTGAAGATTATATCCTCAACCATTAAACTTTGACCTTCTTTCCGCGTCTTAAAGACACAAAATGAATAGCCGGACACACATATCGGACGAATTGAGGGAGTTAAACAGCAGCCTGCCCGCCTACGCGAAAGAGCCCGTTTTTACTGTACCCGATGGTTACTTTGACCGTTTCGCCGCCTCCGTACTGGCGAAGATCAAAGCAAATGACGCAGCTTCTGTTAACGACGAGTTAAGCCACCTCTCGCCTTTATTGGCCGCTATTCCCCGTACCATGCCCTACGCCGTACCGGAAAGCTATTTCAGCGACCCCGCTCTGCCGGCACGGATAGACGACGAAAGGTTACCCTCCGTACTTTTGGAACACCACCGGCGCAGGCCCTATGAAACGCCTGCCGGTTATTTTGACACCCTGCCCGGATCCATTGTAGCAAGGGTAGAGCGCCCCGGGGCCAAAGTGGTATCCATGCGCACCCGTGGCTGGATGCGGGTGGCGGCCGCCGCCATGGTGGCCGGCGTGATGGCCCTCAGCGGGTGGATCTATTTCAGCAGCAACGGCAACAGCCCCGACTTCCAGAGCAACCCCGAAGAGTGGGTGGCGAAGAAGCTCAAAGGGGTGAGCACCGATGCGCTGGAGGACTTTATCCAGACGGCCGACGCCACGCCCAACGGGACTTCCACCGCCAAAGGCCGGGCCGGCGAAGTGCGCAGCATGCTGACCGACGTGTCGGACCGGGAGCTCGAAAACTTCCTGGAGCAGGTGCCTACCGATGACGAGGAGTTATCGGTGATCAATTAACCGGACCTTAAAAAAACGGAACACCATGAAAAAAATTCTATATACCCTTAGCTGTTTCCTCCTGCTGTCCACGGCGTCTTTTGCCCAGGACGACCGCGGCAACGGCAACAAGATCAGCGAGCGCATGACCGAGTACCTGCAGCGGCGCCTGAACCTCTCCAAGCCCGAGGCCGAGCGCTTCGGACCCGTCTTCATGCAGTACTTCAACGACCTGCGCAACACCAACCAGCAATACCGCGGCGACCGCCTGGTGCTGCAGCAAAAGATCGTGGACCTGCGCCTGCGCTACCGCGACCAGTTCAAGAACATCATGGGCGAGAAGCGCTCCAATGATGTCTTCACCTACGAACGGGAATTTGTAAACGAAGTACATAAGATCCGCGAGGAACGCTTGCAGAACAAAGGTCAAAGAAGAAGAGGACTCTAAAAGATTCTACGGCCTGTTGCATAAAAACACAATTTCCTCTATATTTGGACTTGGTGTTTTTCATAGGTTAGCAACGGCCGGCTCTTTTTAGGGCAGGCCTTTTTTCTTTTTAAGCCCCGCCCCCCTGCAACCCGCTTCCCTCCTGCATTCCAGCTCCTTACACCCCCGGCGCCCGCGCCCCTCGCCTCCTTCCCGCCCTGCATTTCAGACATTCGAAGCCATTTTAACAGCGCCTGCCCCTGCACCCATTTACCTGCTCCCCATAGCTTTTCTGCAAACTATTTTTCCACATTCCCAAATAAATTCTGAATACCTCTGCCTTCCATGCTTACGCACAAAACCAGCCTGGCCAGGCTCCCTTGACTCCAGGACAAATAATCGTAAACAGGCGCTTCTATCCAACCGGCGTGCAGTTATTCCGTAGGACTAAATCTCACTATTACGCCTGGGCCTACAATAATCCACGGGCCAAGCCCTCATCACCCGTAGATCCGCAATGTCAAAGAACTGTCGAACAGACTCCATGACCTGTTCGTATGGAAAGCCTGCCCGAATGATTCTTTCAGGCGGGCACTCTTGCCTTCCAATTCATACATACTGTTCCAACTACCCTCCTCCCTACACCCCTTCACTGCCGAGTCTCCTGCGTGGCCCCAAGGACGCGCCGGGACTCGGCAGTTCTACCTCATTTGCACATTGACTAATACGCACATCCGCAAGGTACACTCCCCACTACCCCCTTTCCAAGCCTCGTGTCCGAAACGACCGCGAATGACCGCTTTTGACCGCTTTTGACCAACCCTCCTACACACTACAGAACCCGGCTGCTCCCTCCTAATTCCTATTCCAAAAGCTATCGGAACTTAATTCCTCCTTAAGGTACTATTCCTGCCACCCCCTTTCCAAACTGGGGTTCCTATTATTCCCATCTTTTCTTATTTATTCCTAACTATTCCTATTTCTGCCTATGTTCCAGACTTAGAGGTAGTAAAGCATCCGACCTTTCCTCATTTGCACATTCCCACCTCTGCACATTCGCTAATCTGCTAATTGCTCTCCCCCCTTTCCAAACAACCTTGGCCATTCTGACCGGGGTTTTGGCCGTAATAAAGACAGGTAAGTAACGGCACCTCAACGCTAGGCAGCCCAAGAAACAGAGCAGGCCCTATCCTTCTTCTAGAGCATATCTGGAACTCCAGGCCTCCCTCTTCCTTGCCGATGAACTACAAAAAAAGGTGGCTAGTGAGCCACCTTTAACTTAAAGACATCAATAAGATCAATCTGCCACCTTCAGTAGCATTGCTTGGCTGCGCCGGCTGCCCTGGATCATTTCCACCAGGTACACACCTGGACGATAACTCGCTCCAATACTATAGGTCTGTCCTGGAGAAGCATTATTGATCACTTCTATGGTCCGGCCATTCAGATCCACAATACGTAGGATGATCTTATCCTCTGCATGATCACTTTCCAACCTTAAGCTAAACTTGGACACTGATGGATTAGGAAAAGCTTTCAGGATAAACTTAGCGGGCCCGGTGAGTTCGTGTTCATAAGCATCGGCAGCTATGGCGTTAGCTTTCTTACTACCGCCGCCGGGTGTATGGATAACGATTGAGCCACCCCCTATGACAGTGGTCGGAAGAACATCCTCTGTTGCGCCTATCTGGTTATCATATACCACTTTCCCGCCATCATTGTTATCCCATATCTTGATTCGGAACTTATCCGGTGATACGCTTCCCAGTAAATTCTCATCCACTGCAGACAGCATAAAACCAAAATTACCTATTCCGTTGATTGTGCCTTTGCCTTTAAACTGGGCTCTTGCGCCTGCCACTACCAAGTACTCATATTCGTTACTCTTAAAGTTCATTCCTCCCGCCTGGAATTGGAACTCTGTGTTCCCGGTCGGAATGGTTTTGCCTTTTTCAAACTTCGATACAAAGCCAAAGTTGGCCTTCCCTGCCAATGTCGTATTAGGTGTATATGCACCTTCCGGCGAACTGATCCACCCGCCACCCGTTACAAAGCCTGCAGCAGGATCAAAGAACACGGCATACACATTGGCCGAAACATAACCTGATTTTCCAAGACCGTCTTCAAAAGTGACATACACCGAATAAACATTAGGGGCAGAGCTCTTGATATTGAGTTCCTGGCTGTTCTGTGTATTACCTGTCGTAATGCTAGGATCACTGGTGAAAAACCACTTAACATTATGAACATCGTCTCCTAAGGTTGCTTTGATAGAGGATATGTTATTTATGGCAACCGGACTGGGCGAAGACAAACTAACCGTTGGTATAGCATATATTCTAATAGTCGCCGTAGCATCATCACCATTATAGTTATAATTTCCTTCAAATCTTGCATTCACCGTATAGCGACCAGCAAGTGTAGGCGCATCAGTTGAATTGTAGCTATACTCAGGAGCGCCGTTTGGCGTACCAACATAAACATAAGTTACCACAGCATCGCTAATTACATCATCTACTCCCCTTACAATAGCAGTCGCACTATGTGGACTACCATTAAACAGGGCGCTTTCATACTTCACACTTACTGTTGAAACAGCTTTGTTAATTACGAAAGCTTTCGAGCTTGATGACCCCAGATAATTATTGCTCTCCGCGTAACTGGCTGATGCAATGTATTCACCTGCCTCTGTTGGCGGCTCGTTACTACTATAAAGAACACCGGCCATTGTGGTACCGGTATAAGATATGGATAATGTCTGATTCAGATCGGCTGCACCGATAACGGCAGCCGTACCGCCATGAGGATTACCGGTATACACTTCGTCACTTACCGTTATTGTGGTCACAGTTGCGGCCTTGTATATCTCCAGCGTGCTGGTGGCAGGAGTTGCCAGATAGTTTATGTGATCCAGAGTGGCAGTCACCTGATAAGTGCCGGCACTAATAGGCGCCGTCACTGGAACCCCTTCTTGCTGGTAGATTATCTTTACGCCACTTAAGCCGCTGGGGTAGAGAGTAAAGACAACCTCTTTCACGCTCCCATCATAAGTTTGGGTCAGGCTACCCAGAGTAACAGTTGCAGTAGCTTTTTGAACTGTAAAGGTCCGGTCCACATCTGCCGCAGGATTATAGTTGCCATCACCAGTCTGGGAAGCTCTGACCACCACATCTCCCGCACCGGTGATAGCAATGGTGTTACCGTTAATGGTAGCCGGACCACTTACAATCGAAAAGCTTACCGCACGTCCGGAACTTGTCACTGCCGATACATTGAACGATGGATCACCATAAGTCTTATCGTCCAGGGGCGAAAAGTCTATAGCCTGATTGGCCTTGTTTACCACCAGCGTTACAGTCTTGGTTGCTGCTTTGTAGTTATCTGTAGCAGCAGCAGCAACATTCAATACATAGCTACCGGCATTTAATATCATACCTGCGTCAGGAGTATAACTCAGCGCACCTGGCGGAGAGCCTCCCTCAATACCGATTACGCGGGCATTCATTTGGATGCTGCCCAATGCAGCGCCATAGGTAATAGGATCAGGGGTTTCCCAGACTATCTCCTGATCGGCTTTGTCAATCACCAAAGTCCCAGTGCCATTAGTAGCAGAATAGTTGGCATTGTTCAGAGCAGCCACCACCGCATACGAACCAGCATCGGTTGGCACAGTGACAGAACCCTCGTAGGTTACATTCACTGTCAAACCCTCAGGCAGGGAAGTTACCATTGCCGCCTGAGGCTGACCATTGTAGGTTTTGCTTAGACCAGTCACACTGATGGTAGCCGGCGCTGGGGTAATGATCAACACTCCCGGTGTATTGGTCACACTGTAGTTCGCCAGTCTTTTATTTGGATCGAAAAGGGTAGCTGTGATCGGATAGCCTCCTGGGACCACATCACTATTCTGTATTGCTGTCGTACTGTAGGAGACAGTGATTTCATCACCAGCCACATTACCGCTCAGTGTTCCGCTCAAGACTGGCATTGGGCCACCATACACTTTTATTTTATCTGCCGCAGTTACCGTTAATGGCTTTTTGGCAATCGTCAGCGCACCGGCACCAATTGCTGCCTTGTAGTTACTGTTATTCAGCACTGCCTCCACCGCATAGAAACCCGCATGGATCGGCACTGAAGAGGATCCATTGTAGGTTACGCTTACCGACAAGTCTGCAGGCGTTGTAATAACAGTTGGTCTTTGGGCCGTGCCGTTGTACACCTTTTCAAGGTCAGTCACAGTGATAGTACCCAGTGCCTGGGTAATAGAGAAGAGCTGCGAATCAAAAGACCCTAAATAATTATCGCTCTCAGCATAGCTGGCAACTGCGGCATAGTCACCAGCTTCCGTAGGAGCTTCGTTTCCTTTGTAAGGAGCGCCGGCTTTTGTCGTACCGGTATATGAAACTGCTAAAGTTTGATTCAGACCGCCATCACCTGTTACCGAAGCTGTACCACCATTCGGTTTACCATCGTAGATAGTGCTGATTACGCTTACCATAGTCCTGGTTGGTGCCTTGTTGATCATCAGTGTACTACTCACAGGTTCAGCTGCGTAGTTCTTGTTGATCAGCACCACCTCGATGGCATAGGAGCCGGCTGCGATCGGGACAGCCACTTCGTTGCCTCCCTGGAAGTACTTCACGTTAGTACCGGCAGCCACAGGATCCGCAATGGCCGTAGCAAACTTAGGCGTACCATCATACGTCAGGTTCAGGTTCGTCAGGGTAATGATCGCCGGAGCAGGAGTAATGGTTAGTTTTGCCGCAGTATTGGTT
>DASWYM010000556.1:0-4007 GCA_036404975.1 Chitinophagaceae bacterium | reverse complement strand
TGGCGAGGGTGACCCCTACCTGCAGACCAAGTTCATCCTCCAGAAGATCGAAGCGATCTTGCTGCAGGCCGGTGCTTCGCTGCGCCATGTGGTGCGCACCCGTATGCTGGTCACCGATATCTCGCGCTGGGAAGAATATGGCCGTGCCCACGGCGAGGTCTTTGCCCACATCAAACCCTGCACCACCATGGTGGAAGTAAGCAAGCTGATTTCTCCCGATTACCTTATCGAAATAGAGGTAACAGCTATATTAGAGTGAGCCGCCCCTGATGAAGCAGCGAATCGGTATCCTAAAAGCTGCACCCTATCCCTTGCATGCTAAAACAGTATTGATTAGTACCTTCGGCAGCTCCCCGCACAGGGAGCTATCTCAAAACTCAAAACTCTAAACTCTAAACCGTTTATCGTGTCTGTAGAGATCAAATCCAAGTTGCCCCACGTTGGCACCACCATATTTACCGTTATGAGCTCGCTGGCCGCCCAGCACAACGCCATCAACCTGGGCCAGGGCTTTCCCGACTTCCCTATGAATGAGGAACTCGCGGAGCTCGTTAACGGGGCGATGAAGAGCGGACACAACCAGTACACCCACATGAACGGCTATATTCCACTGCGGGAAGCCCTCGCCGAAAAGGTGCAATACCTCTATGGCGCCAGCATCAACCCCGATACGCAGATCACCGTCACCCCCGGCGGTACCTATGCTTTGTACACGGCCTTTGCCACCATCCTGCAGCCCGGTGATGAAGTGATCATCTTTGAGCCGGCCTACGACTGCTACATCCCCCAGATCGAGCTCACCGGTGCCAAAGCGGTAACCATCGACCTGACTTTCCCTGAGTACTCTATCGACTGGAACATCGTGCGCAGCATGGTAACCGAGCGCACGCGCGCCATTGTCATCAACTCGCCACACAACCCCACCGGCGCCGTACTGGGCGAAGAAGACATAGCCCAACTGCGTGCCATAGTGAAGGATACGCAGATCATCATCATTTCCGACGAAGTATACGAGCACCTCATCTTCGACGGCCTGCAGCACCAAAGCATCCTCAAGTACCCCGAGTTGCTCGAGCGTTCCTTTGTATCGTTCTCCTTCGGAAAGGTGTACCACGCCACCGGCTGGAAGCTGGGCTACAGCATCGCCTCGCCCTACCTTATGGCCGAGTTCCGCAAGATCCACCAGTTCAACGCCTTCACCTGCGACACGCCCAAGCAGGTTGCCCTGGCTACCTTCCTGAAGAAGCGGGAGCACTACCTCGGGCTGGGAAGCTTCCTGCAACAGAAGCGCGATTATTTTCAAAACCTGATGGCCCATACCCGTCTGAAAGCCCTGCCCTCCCATGGCAGCTACTTCCAGTCATACTCCTATGCCGGCCTCAGCGAAGAACCCGAGAAGGAGTACGCTATCCGACTCACCAAAGAGCACGGCGTAGCCACCATTCCCGTCTCGGCCTTCTACCAGCACGAAGTGAACAACAGCGTTCTGCGCTTCTGCTTCGCCAAAAGGGAAGCCACCCTGGAGGCTGCTGTAGAGCGGTTGGTGAAGCTGTAAGACCGGTATCTCAGCCTTACCTTATCAAAGCCCTGTCAGTATACCTGCCGGGGCTTATTATTTGCGCTTCATTCTCTCCCGGGAGACCTTCCATAATCTGCAGCATAGCTCTCCATTTGCTGCAGATCCGCCATGTCAAAGAACTAAACCCCCGCCCCTAAAGGGGAGAAGGCCGGCTCACAAAGCCTATGGATAAGCACTTTTGCCTATCCAATACAAAGTTCTTAAAGCATTATGGCCTGGAGAAGTAGGGTGGGTCTATGTTTCCTGTTTCTTCCTGTTTTGGGTCTTAAAGAGTCTCCAGCTAGCGGGGTGCCGGTGACCACCAGGGTTCTCTTACTTGCACATCTGCACATTTTCTCATTTGCACATTTTTATTGTAGTTCAATCACTTACGATTGCCTTAGCCATTTTTCCCTTACTTCCGATAAAAAAAATTTCTCTAAACCTGTAACCATTTATCGTATATTTACGATATACTATAAAGCAACACCCATATGGCTATCCACAAGAGAGAAGAATTCGGGAAAACAGAACAGGAACTGGCAGAGTTCGCCAAGGCCCTCAGCCACCCCGCCCGCATCGCCATCCTTAAGGTGCTGGCACAGCGGAACGAGTGTATCTGTGGCGATATCGTCGACGAGCTGCCCCTGGCACAAAGCACCGTATCGCAGCACCTGAAGGAACTGAAGAACGCCGGCCTCGTGCAGGGCACCATCGACGGTCCCCGCTCGTGCTACTGTATCAACTGGAAAGCCTTTGAGCAGTTCAACAGCTCCATGAATACCCTGTTTTTCAAGCTGAAAGAAGACGCCGCCAAATGCTGCTGATCCACTTTAAACCTTAAACCTCTTAAACCTCATATCATGAATACTGAATCAGAACTGAAAGAACTCGTCAAAGAAAAGTACTCCCAGATCGCCAGCCAGTCGCTCGAGCAGAACCTTTCTTCCTGCTGCGGCGCTACCTCCTCCTGCTGTGGTGATGATGCCTACACCATCATGTCGGAAGACTACACGAAGCTGGAAGGCTATAACCCCGATGCCGACCTCGGCCTGGGCTGTGGCATCCCCACCCAGTTTGCGAAGATGAAAGAAGGCGACACGGTGCTCGACCTGGGCAGCGGTGCGGGTAACGATGCCTTCGTGGCCCGCCGCGTGGTAGGCGAGAAAGGCAAGGTGATCGGCGTCGACTTCTCCGAAGCCATGCTCGAGAAGGCACGGGCCAATGCCGACAAGCTGGGCCTGAACAACGTAGAGTTCCGCCTGGGCGACATCGAAAAGCTGCCCATCGGTGGCAACCGCATCGATGTAGTACTCAGCAACTGCGTGCTCAACCTGGTGCCCAACAAAAAGGCCGTCTTTGCCGAGATCTTCCGCGTGCTGAAGGGAGGTGCCCACTTCTCCATTTCCGATATCGTGCTTGAAGGCGCCCTGCCCGAAAAGCTGAAGAAAGCCGCTGAAATGTACGCCGGCTGCGTATCGGGTGCCATCCAGAAGAAGGAGTACCTGGACATCATCGAACAGACCGGGTTCAAAAACATCACCCTGCAAAAGGACCGCAAGATCATTATCCCCGACGACATCCTGCTGCAGTACATCAACGCCGAAGAACTGGAAGAGCTGAAGAAAGGCGACCTGGGCATCTACAGCATTACCGTTTATGCCGAGAAGCCTTGCTGTGATCCAAACAGCGGCTGTTGTTAATTATTTGGCTACTCAGTCAGCATACAAGCCCGGAGGACAACCACTGCCTCCGGCTTGTTTCTCCCAACAAAATAACCTTCACATAAAAAAACCAAACCATGACCATTAATCCCGTTACACAGGTCGACTTCTCTGCAGCCATCCGCCTGCTGCAGCAAAACAATCTGCCCACCGAAGACATTACCGACAACACCCCCTTGTTCACCCTCTACCACGAAGGCGCCCTTATCGGCGTGGTAGGACTGGAAACCAGTGGCGAGGACGGCCTCCTGCGCTCGCTTTGCGTAGACGAAAGCAAGAGAACCTCCGGCAGCGGCAAGCAATTAGTTTCTTTTATTGAGAACTATGCGAAGGAACATGGTGTAAAAAACCTTTATCTCCTCACCACCACCGCTGCACCCTTCTTCACCAACCGTTCCTACGAAACAATTGACCGCTCGGTAGTGCCGGCTGCCATCCGCGAAACGTCCGAATTTGCCTCTGTATGTCCTGCTTCGGCTACCGTGATGAGGAAAAAACTGGTTAGTTCATCCGTATTCTACTAAGCCCTAAACTCATATACCTTTGCACCCTATGGAAAAGAAGAAAGTACTATTCGTGTGTGTCGAGAACAGCAACCGCAGCCAGATGAGCCAGGCCTTTGCAAAGATCCATGGCGGCGACAGAATAGAAGCCTACTCTGCCGGCTCTAAGCCCTCGGGCAAGATCAACCCTAAAGCCATAGCCGCCATGAAGGAGTTGGGTTA
>DASWYM010000555.1:0-13788 GCA_036404975.1 Chitinophagaceae bacterium | reverse complement strand
CCGTGGGCAGACCTCCAAGGGTTGGCTGAATAAAAAAGACCTTATGCCGCTGGACGAGTGGCTCCGTCGCGAGCAGGAAGCACCCCAGGAGGTGAACCTGACTCCCGAAGACATCAATGCCCAACTGGCCGATGCACGCCGTATGCTGGAGAACAACCAGGTAAAAGAGGCCCTCTATATCTACAAGTACCTATCAGAGCAGGAGGTGCCCGAAGCCATGTTCCAGTATGGCAACCTGGCCCTGCAGCGCCGCAACGAAGACATCGACTGCGGCCAGGGCTTCGTACTGCTGGAGAAGGCCAGCGATAAGGGTTATGCCCCAGCCAAGCGCACGCTGGGTTTCCTTTACATATTTGCCGATAACAAAGAGCTCCTGCGTATCAACGACTACGACCGGTGCTCCTACGACCGCAACGTGTTCAAAGGCACGCGCCTTCTTTACGAAGCCGTGGCAGCCGGGGATACTACGGCCAGGCGCCTGCTCGACGAGCTGAACCTGCGGCGCGACGAGCAGCCTGCCGACACGGTCCCGCAGCAGGAGCCCTGAGCCGGGTTGCAGGCCCCTGGAGGGCTGCCATGGTATTAAGGCTTTCTTAAATCCCGGGAGAACCCGCTGTGAACCTATAGTTTTGCATCATAAGCATGAAGCGACTCCTGTTCATAGTGTTCCTGGTTGTGGTGGCCCTGGTGGGGTATTTCACTATCATCTCCTCGCGGGAAGACCCGACGGATGGCACTACCTTTTACTATTATCCAAGGACCAATATCTACTACGACGTGGAGCGGGAGCGCTATATCTATGCCGATACGCTCAAGGGTGGATGGCAGAAGGGCCGCAAGCTTCCCGGCGAGGGAAAGGAAAAGCTGGGGAAATACTTCATCCTGAACAACCCCGCGCCGCCCGTGTGGTCGCAAAACAGCCATCACCGCCTGCTGTATGGAACCGCCCTCTATGCCAGGGAGGACGATATCCGCCGCAAGTTTATTGAGGACTCCATCCGGAGCATTCCCAAGCCACCCCCCGCTCCTAAACGGAAGCCGGCAGAGAAAGATACCACCGATACCCGCAGCGGCATCGAGCGCTTCTTCGACCGCCTGTTCGGCAATGACAAAGAGGATAATTGATCAGGACTCCATTCACTCCAGGTAGATGGGGCTTCCCATCGTTCCTCCGGATTATTCTGTACTTTAGGGAGCATGAAAGCCTTATCCGTCCTCCTGCTTTTTGCCCTCGTTTGCCTGGGAGGTTGTGCCTCCTCTAAGAAATCAGCCACTCTGCCCGACGTTACTATTGTGCCCCGCTCGGGCTGGGGCGCCAATGAGCCGCGGCCTTACCAGCAGCATACCCCTGTCCGCATCACCGTGCACCACGAAGGCACCCGCCTGGAAGTCACCCAGGATGCCGCCCGCAAGATCAAGGCCATACAGGCATGGGGGATGGGACCCGATCGCAACTGGGTGGATATTCCTTACCACTTCCTCATTGCTCCCGACGGTACCATCTACGAAGGCCGCGCGGTGACCACGGCCGGAGAGACGGCCACCGAGTACGATCCCTCCGGCCACCTGCTCATTACCTGCCTGGGCAACCTCGAAGTGCAGGAAGTGCCGCCGGCACAACTGCAATCACTCATTAAGATGATTGCCTACACCAGCCGCAAGTACAATATCCCGGTGGAAACCCTCAGCACCCACCGCGACAACTCCACCCAGACCACCTGCCCCGGCAAGAACCTATATGCCTTTTTCCAGAATGGCTATATCCTGGAAGAGGTGAAGAAGGAATTGGGCATGAAATAGAGCCCCATCGTGAATGGTCAATGGTGTCCCGATAGCTATCGGGAGGTGAAAACCACAAACATCTTCATGCCATGGGACCTTCCATAATCTGAAGCATAGGTCCCACTCTGCAACAGATCCGCAATGTCAAAGAACTGGTGGAAGAACACTTTTGCTCCTCCACAGTAAAGTTCCTCCACAATGCTCAGGTAAAGAAGTAGGGTGGGTCTCCAAGGGTCTATGTTTCCTAAATCTTCCTGTTTTGGGTCTTGGAGATTATCTGAACCCGGATTTGGGGGGATTGAAAGGATTAGGAGGATTAGAGAACGAGCCAAGGATCTGCGGTCATCTTAATAATCATAAAGATCCGCGTTCTCTTCTCTTCGTGTAATTCGTTCTAATTCGTGTTTTCTTCCTGGTCCCCAATTACTAATCCCTACTTCAGCAACTGGTGAAACCGTTTCAGATCCGCCACTTCGGCAGGAGTAAGCATTTCGTTGTTGTCGTACTTGGACTTGAGAAAGAGCACACGCTTGTGCTGGGGGTACTTTGCCAGGATGGCTTCGATAAGCGCACCGCTTTCATCCTGCTTTTCATAAAGGGGCCGGGTGGCGGGCAATTCCGACTTATAGCGGGTGGGCATCTTGTTGATCAGCGCCTCCAGGGTAGCCAGCTTGGCAGGCGACAGGCCTTCGATAGCTTGCGCCTTGCCAAAAAGCCCCTGCAATTGCTTTTTACTGAGGCTGCCGCGCTGCAGGTACTGCTTGTACAGGCTGATCACAAACGAAGACACCGGGTAGGCCAGGATGCACTCCTCCAGGATCTCGTTCACGATGTCGATGCGGGGCTTGTTCTTGTCCATAGACGCTCTGTGGGTCAAATGTAGCGAAGAGTGGGCAGGAAGGCGATTTTACTTGCCGGCGCCATCCTGTATGATATTGGTCAGGAAGGCTATTTTAATGCGGTCAAATTATGTGCATTTCGGCAGAAATAATATCTTTATTTCCACAAGCCAACTTAGCTCAGCTGGTAGAGCATTTCATTCGTAATGAAAGGGCCGTCGGTTCGAATCCGATAGTTGGCTCCAGGAATTAGGCCGATTGAATTCCCTCGGTTGATTGTTTGTCATCACCTATTCCCTAGCAGGATACAGCAGGCTTCTCCCTTTTTAGTACCACAACAGTTAAAGCACCTCTTTTTACAATTTATCCTTCCCTTCCGGCAGTTTACACGGTTGTAGCATTTCTCCAATACCTCCGCCTTTTACTTTCGTGCCTCGAACCTGCAGGTAGTGCGTGTGTTCATAGGTGTTATATTCCTGTGGACGAAGCACAATTCAGCCTGTTGTTTCCCCGGATAAGTTAACCGAAACCAAGGGCTGCCTTCTGCGGAAGGAGGGTGGCTGAATTTATCACTTTTAACCAACCAACTTTATGAAAAGGATCTTTACCTTACTGCTGCTTACGCTCGTTTTACCCCTTTTCCTCCTGGCCGCGGCTCCCACGGTTACAGCCAGTAACCCTCTCTTTAAGAACCTTGACGGTACTCGCTTCAGTGGTGAGTTTACCAAAGGCAATGGCACGTACCGCATTGTGGTCATGAAAGAAGGCAGTCCCGTTACCGGTCTGCCCCAGAACGGCAAGGACTATACCTACAATGAAAAGTTTGGTACAGCAGGATCGGAATTCACCCAGCCCGGCGAGTTCGTGGTCATGAATACTTCCTGGACCAGCTATTATCCCACCAACCTGAAACCCGGCACCACTTATCATATCGCCGTATTTGAATACAATGGCAAGGGCACGGCCACCGAGTACCTGATGCTTCCGCTTACCGGGAGTGTCACCACCGTGGTGGCGCCTACGGCCCCAGTGAGCAACCTGGCTTCGCCCGCGCAGACCGGTAATACCATCACGCTTAGCTGGGCGGCCGGTAACGGCTCCGGCCGGCTGGTAGTGGCCCGCAAAGGAGCTGCGGTGAACGTCCTTCCTGCAGACCTTACAGATTATTCTTACGGCGACAACAATTTGGTAACGGCACCAAGCTGGGCGTCGACAACTTCGTGGTGTACAAAGGCACGGGTACTTCGGTGGTGGTGAAGAACCTGGAGCCCAATACCGAGTACCACTTCTCTGTATTCGAGTACAACGGGAACTACTCACCTGTATACCTGACGCCCGGCGTATCCATTGCCGTTACTTCGCATGCAGGGCCTACTATAGCGGCTAAATCCATAGGACTAAACTATGTGGAAGGCAATCGCTTTACCGTGAACTGCACGGTAGGTAATGGCACCCGCCGCCTCTTTGTGATGAAGAAAGGTTCCGCTGTCACGGCCATTCCCGGCAATGGTGTTGCCTACCCGGCCAATGCCGTGTTTGGCACCGCCGGCACCGAAATAGCGCCCGGCGAATTCGTGGTGGGCGATATCGCGGCATCGGGAGTTGCCGTCACCAACCTCGAAGCAGGCACTACCTACCACTTCCGGGTTTACGAGTTTGACGTAGATAGGGCCGGCAACACCTATTACCTTACCAGTACTTATGCCGTAGGCAGCGGCAGCACGCCCTCTGCTCCAACAACCGTGGCTACCAATATTAAAGTAGCTTCTATGACCGGAACCGGTGCCACCATTTCGTTCACCAATGGCAACGGTAACTGGCGCATGGTGGTCATGCGGGAAGCCGCCCCGGTGGATGCCATTCCGGTCAACTTTATTCAATATGGTGGCAACAGCGCCTTTGGCAGCGGCACACAGATAGCTCCCGGCAACTACGTCATCCACGGATTGATGAATGGTACCCAGTTTTCGGTAAGCAACCTCAAACCAGGAACGGCCTACCACGTGGCTATTTACGAGTTCAATGGATATAACTACCCCGTGTACCTGCAAACTCCGGCTACTTTTTCCTTCGTCATGCCCGCAGAGCCGACTACCCCTTCCAAATCGCCCTGGACGGCCCTCAGGGACGGCAACGCCTTTCGCCTGGTATGGACCAATGGCAGCGGGGCGCGCCGCCTGCTCATCGGCCGCAAGGGCCAGGCCGTAACTTCCCAACCGGTTGACGGCACCAGCTATACCGCCAACGCACGGTTTGGTTCGGGGCACCAAATGGCGCCCGGTGAGTTCGTGCTCTACGATGGCGACTATAATTCTGTTGACCTCGCAGGACTGGAGATCGGCACTACCTATCACTTTGCCCTTTTCGAGTACAACAACAACAGCGAAGGCAAGCCCGACTACCTGGTCTCTTCCTATATGAGCGCCCAGGCTTCTACCTTCGGCTGGCCTACGGTGCAAACCATCCTTACCGGCGTAAGCAATATCCAGGCAAGCCAGGCTACCATCAACTTTACGCCCGGCAATGGCGAGAAGCGACTGTTCCTTATGCGCGAAGGGGCCCCGGTAAGTGCCGTGCCGCAGGATGAAATAAAATATGCCTACAACGCCACCTTCGGCACCGCTACCACCCATATGGGCGATGGGAACTACGCAGTGGTGTTGAGCGGCGATCATTGGCCCACGACGGTAAATGGACTAAAGCCCCTGACCACCTACCATATCAGCGTTCATGAATTCAATGGCGACAAAGGCCCTGCTTACCTGAAAAGTAATCCTGCCACCTATTCGTTCACCACGCCCGACGTGCCGGGCGCTACCGTGCCTACCGTGGCTGCTTCCAGTGCCCTGTTCTCGGGCGTAGAAGGCAATAAGCTGACGCTGAAATGGACCAGCGGTAACGGGGCCAAACGCATAGTGGTAATGCGCCAGGGCAGCGCGGTGGCCTTCACGCCGGCTTCGGCCACCAACTACACCGCCAACGCTGCTTTCGGCTTGGGCGCCGACCTGGGCGGGGGCCAGTACCTGGTGTACAACGGCAATGGCAGCACGGTGGATATAACCAACCTGTTTCCTTCCACCACCTACTACTTTGCCGTGTATGAATACAACGGTACGGGCGACATGATCCGTTACCTGACTACACAGTTCCTCACCACCAGCGGCAGTACACTGTTGCCTCCCGCAACGCCCTCCGGCGATGTGCAGGCGGTGACGGGAAGCGGCAGCATCACCTTCAACTGGTCGGCCGGCAGTGGCACCGGTCGCCTGTTGGTGCTGAAAGAGGAGAGCGCCGTGACGGCCCTGCCTGCCGACCTGAGCGTGTACCCGGCTAATGCGGTCTTTAAAAGCGGCTCGCAGCTGGCGCTAGGTGAATACGTCGTGTTTGCCGGCACCGCGAACAGTGTAACCGTAACCGGCCTGGCTAATAAGACCTACCACTACCGACTTTTTGAATACAACGGAGCCACAGCCCCTGTATACAATACGACGGCAAACGTGAGTGGTTCCGCTGTGATGTCTACACCTTTGCCCGTTACCCTGGTTCATTTCTCGGCCCGGGCCAAAGAGGGCGTTGTAGTGCTTTCCTGGGCCACTGCACAGGAGGTGGACAACGAAGCTTTCATGATAGAGCGCAGCGTCGACGGCATCCGTTTCGAAGCGGTGCAGCGCATTGCTGGCAAGGGCCACAGCGAAACGCGCCAGGAGTATAGCTATGCCGACCGCCAGTTGCCCCGCGCAGAGCGGGTGTACTACCGCCTGAAGCAGGTAGACATTGATGGTGGCTTCTCTTATTCAGGGGTTGTGACCGTAACCCTGCAAAGCACCGGGAGTGGTTTCGCGGTGTATCCCAACCCGATAGGGAGCCAGTTCCGCGTGGCATTACCTGCCGGCGCTTCGGAGGGCACGCTCCATATTTTCGACGCCCGGGGTGTGCTCCTTTCCACGCAGAAGCTTACCGGCCCGGCCCTCATCAACAGCAGCCGCTGGAGTGCCGGTACGTATTACCTGCAGCTGCGCAGCGGCGGAAGACTTCACCAGCAGACGATTGTGAAGCAATAAGAGACAGCAGTTCCTATAGTAGATCAAGTGCTGGTTTAGATGCAGTGGCGGTACTTACCCTTTGGTAAGGCCGCCACTTTTTTTATCCCTGGTCCTGAAACGGGAGGAGGCAGTCACTGAGTCATTTGGTAATTAAGTCATTTTGCCCCCTGATTCCTAATTCCTTCTCAGCCCACTGGGGGTTATCCTTAGGTTATCCTTACTTTCTCCTTAGATTGTCCTTAGGTTCTCTTTACATGGAACGGTAAGGAAAAGGTAAGGGCAATCAAATAGCAAGCCCGGGAGAGGCCAATGAGAATACGGGTGCATGCCTATCCCTGGTCTTATCACGCTGCACCTGCAATAAGGCTTTCCGAACAGCCAAACTCCTGGTGTTGTTCTCCCAGGTTCAGGTATTAGCTAATAATCTTAGTTGTTAAAGACTAATTAATTTAGTATATTTATGTAAGGCTAAACGTATACGACCACCTGTAGTTCTTTGATAGGATAGATTGGAATATTGGATCCCAAAGGTTTGTGAAGCAGATATATTTTGGAGGCGCCGCCTGTACCAATACTTTTGCGCCCTGAAATTATCCCCTGATGATCGACACCCCGCAAAGCCACACACATGGACTTGGACAGCCTTGTTCCCCTCTTTGATGCCTACCGGCAGTTTTATAAGCAGGCCCCCGACCCGGAAGGGGCGCGCCGCTTTCTTGCTGGGCGCCTGGAGCGGGAAGAGTCGGTGGTGTTTCTGGCCTTTAATGGTGACCGGGCCGTGGGCTTTACGCAGCTTTATCCCCAGTTCTCCTCGGTGGGCATGGACCGCAACTGGCTGCTCAACGACCTGTACGTGGAAGAGGGCGCCCGCAAGCTGGGCGTGGGTTTGAGGCTACTGGAAGTAGCCCGGGACTTTGGCCGGCAAACCGGCGCCCGTTGGCTGCTGCTGGAAACGGGTGTGGATAACTACGCCGCACAGGCGCTTTACGAAAAGGCCGGCTGGACAAGGGTGGAAGAAGCATTTTTCCGGGTGAGCACGAAATAAGAGCCTGGAGGGGCAGGAAAGGAGCCTGTTTGGAGACTCATTCCGATGCCACGGAAGGGAAGCAACGCCTTCAGTGCCAATACTTTATTTTTTTCCACACCGCCCTTATGGAAGTCTCTGAGCGATTCATTAGATGCTTCGGCTGCAGTGGAAGGCGGAAGAAACAAGTGCTGGCACATTTGGCAAACCTCCAAATAATTGGGTAGAAATCTTTGTGAACAGAAGTTGTGCACAACCGGGGGAGGGATGGGTAAAAAGAATGAATTTTGTGGAAAGGATCTAAGCCAACGTGTATAACCGTAAGATTACGGTGCATAACCTGTGGGCGGTAGTGTGGATTAATATAGGTGTTACCAAATGGTTACCGCATGGTGTCGGGCTACTAAATTAGCTGTCTGACTTAGGGAAACGTTCGGATATTTTACCACCATTTATACAAAACTGACTGCACGAATCCATAGGTCATTGATGGACGTCAATGGTTTAACGCTTATTTAGAAATGAATTATGGATTTAACTAACCTGAATAGAGATCGAAAGAATAAACGGAGAGCACCTGTGGATTTGAGTACCATGGTGTATGGCAAGGTGCCACCCCAGGCCAAGGAGCTGGAGGAGGCGGTGGTTGGTGCCATCATGCTGGAAAAGGGCGCGTTTGATACGGTGATCGAGATCCTGAAGCCGGAGTGCTTTTATGTGGATGCCCATCAGCGTATATTTAAAGCTATGCAGGGACTGGCCAACAAGAGCCAGCCGATCGATATCCTGACCGTGGTGGAGGAGTTACGCATGCGCGAGGAACTCGACCTGGTTGGTGGCCCTTATTATGTGACGCGCCTGACCAACTCGGTGGTGTCGTCGGCCAACATCGAGGCCCACTCCCGCATCATCCTGCAGAAATTCATCCAGCGCGAGTTGATCCGCATCTCCGGGGAGATCATTTCGGAAGCCTACGAAGAGAGCACGGATGTATTCGATTTGCTGGACCAGGCCGAGAGCAAGATGTACGAGGTGACCTCCAAGCACTTAAAGAACAACTACGAATCCATCGACTCGGTGCTGGTAAAGACCATTCAGCGTATCGAGGACCTGCGCCACCGCAACGAAGATATTACCGGGGTGCCCAGCGGCTTCCCCAGTCTGGATAAAGTAACGTATGGCTGGCAGAACACCGACCTGATTATCCTGGCTGCCCGTCCTGCCGTGGGTAAAACGGCCTTCGCCCTGAACCTGGCGCGCAATGCTGCCTTGCACCCCACGCGACCCACACCGGTAGCGGTGTTCTCGCTGGAAATGAGTGCCGGTCAGCTGGTACAGCGTATCCTGTCGGCCGAAAGCGAGATCTGGCTGGAAAAGATCACGCGCGGTAAGATGGAAGAGCACGAGATGAAGCAGCTTTACGCCCGGGGTATCCAGCGCCTGGCGCAGGCCCCCATCTTCGTGGACGATACTGCCGCCCTGAACATCTTTGAGCTGCGCGCCAAATGCCGCCGCCTGAAGAACATGAACAATATCGGCATGATCATCATCGACTACCTGCAGCTGATGAGCGGTACTGGTGGTAACTCGAACCGCGAACAGGAGATCAGTACCATCTCGCGTTCGCTGAAAGGACTGGCAAAAGAATTACAGGTGCCGATCATCGCCCTGTCGCAGTTAAGCCGGGAAGTGGAGAAGCGTAAAGACGGCGACAAGATGCCCCAGCTTAGTGACCTTCGTGAATCGGGAGCCATCGAACAGGATGCCGACATGGTGTGCTTTATCTACCGTCCCGAATACTACAACGTGACGGCCAACGAAATGGGCGAGAGCAACCGCGGCGAAACACACGTGCGGATCGCCAAGCACCGTAACGGTTCGCTGGAAACCATTAAGCTCAGGGCCCTGCTGCATATCCAGAAGTTCATAGAGTTGGACGAAGGCGAAGGCTTTGGAGGTCCCAATATGCCGGGCGCATGGAAGCCGGTGCAGGATGGCGGCAGCGATGGCGGTGGAGCCCGGATGTTCATCCAGACCAGCAGCCGCATGAACGACCTGCAGGATGATGAGGACCCATTCTAGGAAGCTGCTAGCTGTTAGCTTCTAGCTTTATTGTTTAAAGTTGAATAGATCATACTCAGTCGGGGGCACTTTAGGGTGCCCCTTTTTCTTTTTTGGGGCATTGGTGTAGCGTGGCAGTGATCATTCAGGGCGGAGTAGTTAGTTTTGGGGCCAAATGGCATTACCGTATTTCTATATCAACGATATCGTGGCTGATACTTTAACGCTGGACGAGGACACCTCGAAGCACGTGGTGCAGGTGCTGCGCAAAAAGGTAGGCGATGATATTCTGCTTACCGACGGCAAGGGTACCAAGGCCATAGCTACCATCACCGACGACAACCGCAAGCGGTGCGCGGTGCACCTCGGTAGCCGCGAGAGGGAAGAGGAGCCCCAGCCCCGGGTGTGTATAGCCATTTCGCTCATCAAGAACGCTTCCCGCTTTGAGTGGTTCCTGGAGAAGGCCACCGAGATTGGCGTGCGCGAGATCATTCCCCTGCTGTGCGAACGCACGGAAAAAGAGAAGTTCCGCCACGACCGCCTGAACAACATTTTGATCAGTGCCATGCTGCAGTCGCAGCAGTGCTGGCTGCCCGTGCTGCAAAATCCTGCCGACTTTGGCGCCGTGTTGAAATGGGGAGGCTACGATCATCAGTTTATAGGCCACTGCCTGCCCGAAGAGCGCCGGTCGCTCACACAATTATCAAAAGACCTGCAGGGGTCCAGCATTGTCTATATCGGTCCCGAAGGTGACTTTACAAAGGAGGAAATAGAAGCGGCGCTGCAGCACAACGTTACTGCCGTTATGCTGGGTGATACCCGCCTGCGCACCGAGACAGCCGGTATTGTGGCTGCCATCTTGCTGCGTTGCCGTTAGGCTTTAAAGAAGCTTGCTGGGCATAAAGATTTACTAACAGGTCAGAAAACGTGGAGCTCTCTTTGATAACCTGCTTGCCTTTTATGACAACAAGCCTTTATTGATCTTTTTTACGATAAAGGGGCCTTCGTAAATGAACCCGGTCCATACCTCTACCAGCACCGCGCCGGCGGAAAGTTTTTCGCGCGCATCGGTGGCTGTAAAGACGCCCCCGCTGCCGATGATGGGATTACTTCCTCCTGTCTTTTGGTGGATGTATTGCACGATCTCCGTGGAGCGCTGCTGCAGCGGCTTACCACTCAGGCCGCCTGCACCCATGGCATCCACTTTTTCTTTGGGCGTCTGCAGTCCCTCGCGGCTGATGGTGGTGTTGGTGGCTACCAGTCCATCGAGGCGGATCTCGCGGGCCAGGTCGATCACGTCGTCTACCTGGGTAGGGGTGAGGTCGGGAGCGATCTTCAGCAGGATAGGCTTCTGCACGGGATAGTTCCGGTTGAGCGCCTGCAGGTGGGTGAGGATACGGTGCAGGGCGTCTTTCTCCTGCAGCGCCCGCAGGCCTGGGGTGTTGGGCGAGCTCACGTTGACTACGAAAAAGTCCACATAAGGATGCAGGGCGTTGAAGCATATCTCGTAATCACGCCAGGCGTCTTCATTGGGCGTCACCTTGTTCTTGCCGATGTTGCCACCAACGAGCATCTGGCTATTACCCTCTCTCTTTTTCTCCTTCCACTCCTTTAATCTTTTAGCTATCACGTCCACCCCTTCGTTGTTAAAGCCCATGCGGTTGATAAGGGCCTTGTCGGGCGGCAGGCGAAAGAGGCGCGGCTTGTCATTACCGGCCTGAGGTTTAGGAGTCACCGTGCCGATCTCCACAAAGCCAAAGCCCAGGGCCTCCAACTCGCGCAGGTAGTTGGCGTTTTTATCGAAGCCGGCACCAAGGCCTACGGGGTTGGGAAAGGTGAGGCCGAACAGGTTCTTTACCAGGCTGGGATGGCGCACCGTGAAGGTGGAACGAATAAGATTCCGGATAAAAGGAACAGAGCACAGCACCCGGAAGAATGTCATGGCTACAGCGTGAGCCGTCTCCGGTGAGAGGAGAAAAAACAGTGGTCGTAGTAAGCGATACATTTCTGCGAAGATAATAGCCCGGGGGCGTTAGCAATTTGTTGGGAGGAAATACATCTATAAAAATGTATTTTTACTCATCACACAAACAACCACGTAACCATGCAGGAAGCCTATATAGTAGCCGGATACCGCACCGCCGTTGCCAAAGCCAAAAGAGGCGGCTTTCGTTTCTTTCGCCCCGATGACCTGGCCATTGAAGTGATCCAGGGCCTGCTGGCCTCCGTGCCGCAGGTGGATAAAGCCCTGGTAGATGACGTGATTGTCGGTAACGCCGTGCCCGAAGCCGAGCAGGGCCTGCAGGTGGGACGCATTATTGCCGCCCGGGCCATCGGCTACGATACGCCGGGGATGACGGTGAACCGCTATTGTGCTTCGGGACTTGAAACCATAGCCATTGCTTCGGCCAAGATCCGTATGGGTATGGCCGAGTGCATCATTGCCGGCGGTACCGAGAGCATGAGCCTGGTGCCTACCGCAGGCTGGAAGACCGTTCCCGCATACTCTATTGCGAAGGACGAGCCGGACTATTACCTGAGCATGGGTCTTACGGCTGAAGCCGTAGCCAAAGAATACAAGGTGAGCCGCGAGGACCAGGATGAGTTCTCCTACCGCTCGCACCAAAAAGCGCTGAACGCTATTGAAAAGGGTTACCTCAAAGAAGGCATCCTGCCTATCAATGTAGAAGAAGTTTACCTCGACGAAAAGGGTAAAAAGCAGAAGCGGGCCTACGTGGTCGATACCGACGAAGGGCCGCGTGCCGACACCTCTCCCGAAGCCCTTGCCAAACTGAAGCCGGTATTTGCCGCCAACGGCGTGGTCACTGCCGGCAACTCCTCGCAGACCAGCGACGGGGCCGCCTTTGTGCTGGTGATGAGCGAGCGGCTGGTGAAGCAACTGGGCCTGCAGCCCATCGGCCGCCTGGTAGGCTGCGTGTCGGCCGGTGTGCACCCACGCATTATGGGTATCGGGCCCGTTGCGGCCATTCCCAAGGTGATGAAGCAAACCGGTATGAACCTCGGTGATATCGACCTAATCGAACTGAACGAGGCTTTTGCCTCCCAGGCTATCGCTGTCATCCGCGAAGCCGGCCTCAACCCCGACATCGTCAACGTTAATGGCGGCGCTATCGCGCTGGGACACCCCCTGGGTTGCACCGGCGCCAAGCTGACCATACAGGTGCTCAACGACCTGAAGCGCACCGGCGGCAAGTACGGCATGGTCACGGCCTGCGTGGGCGGGGGACAGGGCATTGCCGGCATTATTGAGCGGCTGTAAGGGTGAGTGATGAGTGATCAGTGGTGATGGAGGATTAAAACAGGGAAGGAACCTTTTGTCCGCCTAAAGGGCCACCATTCACATTTTAAGCACTTTATAAGGTGGAGTTGGCTTACAGTTGAGCTATTTTTAGTATATTTGGATAGCCACTATAAGTTAAACTTGTGAATCAATCCACCATTTCTACGAAGATCCTCTATGCGGACGATGACTGTGATGATCACTTTTTCCTTCGGGAATCCATCACGTGTACCGGTCTGCCCGCCGATATTGTCTACCTGACCGACGGCGACCAGGTGATCCATTACCTGGAGAAGGCCGGCGACGATCTGCCTTCCCTCATTGTACTGGACCTGAACATGCCTCGCATGAACGGCAAGCAAACCCTTGAGCGCCTGAAGACCGACATCCGCTATGCAGATATCCCGGTAATTATCCTTTCCACTTCGAACAATAGGATGGACAAAGAGTTCTGCACCAGCCGTGGCGCCGCTTCCTACCTTGTAAAGCCAGGCCATTTTGAAGGCTACCAGGAAGTAGTGCGCAACTTTGTGCCCTTCCTGCAACCCTCCTGTTAACGCATAGCAGGATACACCCTTCTGACAAACCCATACACTGTATCCGTAACTTGGCACCCCAGGGTGCCCAACGACCTATCTGGTCTTTGCCGAAGCAGCGTTGTGCTACGCCACATCATGGGCTATTTCTCTGTAACTTTCTTCTTTATTTCCTGAGCAAATGATCGGTAAAACATGCATA
>DASWYM010000554.1:0-5951 GCA_036404975.1 Chitinophagaceae bacterium | reverse complement strand
CGCGCGTTGGAGCCGTAGCGCATCACCACGATGCCGCCCACCTTCTCGCCGTCGCCGTTTTCGTCCACGATGCCCAGGCGCAGGTCGCCCACCGTTTGCACCGTGGCGATATCCTTCAGGGTGACCGGCACCGATTGGTAGCTGCCGATAGCAATGTGGCGCACATCCTCCAGCGTCTGGATATAGCCCAGCCCGCGCACCAGGTAGCCCATGGCGTTCACTTCGTAATTGCTGCCGCCCACATCGCGGTTGTTGCGCTCGATGGCCCGGCTCACTTCCATGAAGGGCACCCCGTAGTACACCAGCTTGTGTGGGTCCACCGTTACCTGGTACTGCTTTTCAAAGCCACCAAACGAAGCCACCTCGCTCACGCCCTCCACCGTCTGCAGGGCAAACTTTATGTACCAGTCCTGCAGGGCCCTGAGCTCGCCCAGGTTATAGCCGGGTGCCTTCAGGGTGTACCAGAACACGTGGCCGATGCCCGTGCCGTCGGGGCCCAGTGTCGGGGTAATGCCGGGGGGCAGGAGCTTCTGCGCATAGTTGAGCCGCTCCAGCACGCGGGTGCGGGCCCAGTAGATGTCCACATCATCCTGGAAGACCACGAAAATGAAGCTCATGCCGAACATCGAGTTCGCCCGTATATTCTTAATGCGGGGTATCCCTTGCAGGTTGGCCACCAGGGGATAGGTCACCTGGTCCTCCATGATCTGCGGGTTGCGGCCCATCCATTCGGTAAAGACGATCACCTGATTTTCCGACAGGTCGGGAATGGCATCCACCGGCGTGTTCCGGATCGAGTATACGCCGCCGGCTACGATCAGTACTATCCCTATCCAGACAAAGAAGCGGTGGTGAATAGACCAGGAGATAATTTTTTCGATCATAGCAAAAGCTTTGGGGAACGGCGTACCGGCCTTCATAGGCTGTGGCAGGAGCACCTGCGGGTATCTTCTGTACTGGCTAATGGGAACACCAGGCAATAGATCTGTAGTCGGGCTTGCAGAATCAGCGGGTAGGTATCGTTTAGCGGGTCTTGGCTAAGCAGTGTATCCGTAGCTGCATTTAATACTTCCCACCGAAAGGTAACAATATTATACCCATTACAACCTGTCGTAATTTAAGGTAATTCGGTCGCTTAGATGCTGACCGCCGTCAGGTGGGCGGGCATTTCTGCGCCGTGGCACGGCCTCCCGGGCAGGACAGATTCAACTGGGTCTGCCAGGGGTAGCG
Source organism: Chitinophagaceae bacterium (assembly GCA_036404975.1). Lineage (GTDB taxonomy): Bacteria > Bacteroidota > Bacteroidia > Chitinophagales > Chitinophagaceae > Flavisolibacter. Next base: position 4,721 of record DASWYM010000554.1, on the reverse strand, counting down.
TGTTGCCCCCGGTCCGGGTGTATTCCTTCGGGCAATCAATGTCCTTCGCGCCCCTTTGTGCTGTAGAGTCCTGGTGCCTGCCCGTCCCGATACCTATCGGGAGAACTCGTTCAGGCGGGGTTTAAAAGCTTACGGCTGCTCGCTCTTGACTCACGATTGACGTCTCACTTACTTTACTCATCACTCACTCCCCGCAGCTTCTTTTCCAAATAGCGGTATATCGCCACCTGCGACTGCACCGGCTCTTCGCCCGCCGGGATCGCTACGTTATGCAACTGGTTATCGATCCATACGGCCTGCAGGCTGTCGCGCCACTGTACATCCAGCAGTTCCAGCATCTCGGCCTTCAGCTCCTCGTTGTAGATGGGGAAGCACACTTCGATGCGCCGGTAGATATTGCGATTCATCCAGTCGGCGGAGCCCATATACACTTCGTCCCTGCCACCGTTGTGAAAGGCGAACACGCGTCCGTGCTCCAGGAAGCGGTCTACTATCCGCTTGATGGTGATGTTCTCGCTCATGCCTGCCACGCCCGGCACCAGGCAGCAGATCGAGCGCACGATCAGGTGCACCGTCACGCCGGCAGCCGAGGCCTCGTAGAGCTTGCGGATCAGCACGCGCTCTTCCAGGTTATTCAGTTTGATGGTGATGCGCGCCGGCCGGCCTGCCTGCGCATGGGCGATCTCGCGGTCGATGAGTTCGAGGAAGCGCTCCTGCAGGTTGAACTGCGCTACCAGCAGGTGCTGGAACACGGGCCCCTGCCCTTTGGTGGGGCGCTCTCTTTTGGCAAGAAAGGCGAACAGCTGCTCCATCTCGTTCATCAGCACCTGGTTGGACGTAAGCAGTATGTGGTCGGTGTAAAACCGCGCCGTGCTCTCGTTCAGGTTACCCGTCGCCAGCAGGCCTGCGTAGGAGGCCACACCACCGCTCACTTTCTTTACCAGGGCCACCTTGGCGTGCACCTTCAGACCGGGGATGGAGTAAATGAGCTTGATGCCCGCCTCCTTCATCCGCTTGGACCACTTCAGGTTGTTCACCTCGTCGAAGCGGGCCTTCAGCTCCACGAATACCGTCACCTTCTTGCCGTTTTTCGACGCGCTGATCAGGGCATTAACGATGCGCGAGTCGCTTGCCACGCGGTACAGGGTCACCGCGATCTCGGTCACTTCTTCGTCAATGGCCGCCTCGTTGAAAAAGCGCAGCACCGTGTTGTACGACTGGTAGGGCGTATGCACCAGGATGTCCTTGCGGATCAGCTGGCGCAGCAGCCCTTCCTTATCCTGGCAGCTGTCCGGCTCCAGTGCCGGCAGCTTTTCGTACGACAACTCCCTGCGCTTTACCGGCAGGGAGGCAAAGTCTTTCAGGTTGTGGTACACGCCCCCTTCCACGATGATGGCGTTGCCCACGCGCCCGCCGATGATGATAGCTTCCACCCACTTCAGCGGCAGGCGCGGGTCGTAAAGAAAGCGCGTGGCCAGGCCGAAATCGCGCTTCTGCACCTGCTTTTCGATCTTCTCGGCAATATCGCCCGAGTACTCGTCCTCCAGCTCCATCTCCGCATCGCGGTTGATCTTGAAGCTGTAGCAGCCCTTCACCGTCACCGAGGGAAATATGTGGGGAGCAAAGGCGCGGATAAGGTCGTCGAGAAAGAGGATATATAGCCCTTCCGGCGTCTGCACGCTGTGGAAGCGCGGCAGGTGCTCCGAGGGGATGTTGACGATCATCACCTGCTCGTTGCCTTCGCGCGTTTCGGCCAGCACGGCCATGTAGAGCTTGTTGTTCTCGGGGAAGAAGGCGCCCCGCTTCAGGGGTACGGGTTGCAGGAAGGCCAGCACCTCGGCGTAGAAGTAAGCGGTGGCCCTGGCACACACCGCCTCGGGCAGCGGCTCGTTGTAGAGCAAGTGTACCCCCTGTTCGCGCAGGCCGGGCAGCACGCTGCCGGTAAGGATGCGGCCGTACTCCTCCAGCTGGTGGGAAATGAGGTCGCGCACTTCGCTGATCACGTCGGGGTACTCCGACTTCTGCTCCTCTTCGATACTGTCTTTCGAGTGGATCTTGTGCAGGGCCATGAGGGCCGGTATGCGCACGCGGTAAAACTCGTCCAGGTTCGACGAATAGATCGACAGGAAAGAGATCCGTTCCAGCAGCGGCACATTAGGGTTCGCCGCCTCCATCAGCACCCGTTCGTTAAACGAAAGCCAGCTCAGGTCGCGGTTGAAAAAGGATTGTTTGGCCATGGCTATAGACTATAGCCGGAAGATCATAAAAAACTGAGCCATTGTAGGGACGTGAAACGTGAGCGGTCAGACGTGAGACGGAGAGCACCGGGTGAGAAGGGATTAGGGACTGGGGACTGGGAATTAGGCGGGGAATGCTGCATGGGTACGACTTCTATTACTCATGGGCTTGCCTATATCTGTGTACTGATTACACGGTAGGGCACGTGCGATTTTTCAAAGGACACCGGCGTGCGGATTGAAAAATTATCGTATCTTCCAACCATACCACATCCTGCCCTGTAGGCTTTTCACCCTCCTCCAAAGAACCGGTTGACCTGTATTTTTTATTGATAACAATATGCACATGAGACCATTGCAATTAATGATCTTCTTTTTCTTTGTCTTATCCGCAACAGCCTGGGGACAACTACCCCAGGGCGGCAACGTGCCGGTGAGCACCGCTTCGGCGGAAGCGACCGACCGCCTGCAGCAAGGCCTTGCCCTCTACGACCTGGGAGAGTCGCAAGAGGCCAGGGAGCTGTTCCTCGAAGCCGTAGCGCTGGATCCCTCCTTTTCCCTGGCGCACACCTACCTCGCTTATTCCGAAAACACTTCTGAAGAAGCAGTGGAGCGCCTGCAAACCGCCGGCAAATACCTCGAAAAAGCAGGACCATGGGAAAAGCTTTATTACGAATGGATGGAGGCCACCCTGTCCGAGAACTGGCCAAAGCGCTACGCTACGGCCCAAAAGATGGTGGCGGCTTACCCCGGCCTGGCCCGTGCCTGGCTGCTGGCGGCTTTTGCCTACGAAGACCTGGAGCAAACGGAGGACGCCCGCACAGCTTATAAAAAAGCGATCGCGCTGGCCCCCGGCTGGCATGAAGCCTACCAGCAACTGGCGGCATCTTACCTGTCCGCCGAACCCAAAGACCTGGAGCTGGCCTACGACAATGCGCAGAAGGTGGTGGCCCTGGTGCCGCGCCATGCAGGCTCGCTGGTGCTGCTGGGTGAAGTGTACGGGGCCCAACACCGATGGGAAGATGCCGTGACCGCCTTCTCGAAGGCCATCGAGCTGGACCCCGCCAACTCGGGGGCTTACTACAAGCGCGGCAACGTGTACAGCGTGCAGGAAAAGTACGAGGAAGCCCGCGCCGACTACCGGCTGGGCGGTGTATATAATACCGACTTCCCCGCCCAGACGGCCCAGAATATTGCCTATACCTATTTGTACCAGGGCGACTTCAGCAAGGCGCTGCAAACCATCTTTGATGCCGAAGGAAAATCCAAGAACTCGGGCGACGCCTACCGCGACCTTGCCGGGCAGTTCAACTTTTTAGGGGTGGCCGCCCGCATTGCTTTTCATGCCGGCGATGCCCCCGCCCTCACCGCCGTACTGCAGCGCTGGGACCCCGTATCGGACGGGCTGGCCAAAGAAGTGGGCGTGGACGAGCTGGGCCGCAATATCAAGGCCAACATGCTGTACTGGAAAGGGCTGAACGAAGCGCTGAAGGGTGAGTACGAGCAAGCCCTGGCGCGCGGCCAGGAGATCCGGCAGGTGCTGGCGCCCATCAGCAACCCCGACAAGCTGGAACCCTACCACAGCCTGATGGGACACATCCTCTACCGCCAGGGCGATTTCGACCGGGCGATTACACACTTCGAGCAGACAGATAAGAATTCGGTGTACGAGAATTACTGGCGCGCCAAGTCCTACGAGGCGATGGGCACCAAAGGCATGGCCCTGGAACTTTATAAAAGGATCGCTGCCAATACGTACAACGATGTGGGCAATGCCCTGATCCGCAGTGAAGTAAAGAAGCTGGCGGGGCAGTGAGAGCTGCGAGCCGTTAGCTACGAGCTGCTAGCTTGGTCATGGAGTCAGTAAGTCATTGAGTCATTGAAGGTTGACCAGCCACTGAGGGGCCAAAGTCCGGTAGAGCCATCAAACCATTAGAACCTTTGCCCTGCAGGGCAACACTTCACAACCATAGGTACCCGGAGAAATTGCCAGTGAAAAAAGAAATAGAGCCCCGCAAGGGGCTTTTTTATGTGCACCCCCACCCCGGAGGGCTACCCGGCCCGCTACCGGACTTTAGGCCCTCCCCATTTTGGCAGCATCTTATCCAATTCCGAGTCGGGTTTTCTGCTCCCGGTCCCTATTGCCTTATTGAAAAAGAACAGGGAAGGGTACCTGCTTTCTGTATTTACCCCTGTACAGGATGACCAAGCCGGCCACTATACATGACGAGCGTCATTTTTTATTTCGCACTTTGCCCGTTTCCCGTTTAAACAGGGTCCTTTCTCCTGTTGAGAAACCTCAGCTTATAATGGTTGTTAACTCATATTTAAGATGCTTGGGTCTGAATAGCTTTGCTTTCTCAAACACGGAAACACTGTTTGCTGAATCAACAAATTAAACATCTTAAATACTACAAAAATGAGAACCTTTCTTAAGTACACCTTGAAAACCGCCTTAGTCCTGGCCTGTGTACTTCCTTTCGC
>DASWYM010000553.1:0-2588 GCA_036404975.1 Chitinophagaceae bacterium | reverse complement strand
GGTGACAATGGCCAGTTTTGTATACACAAAAACTCTTAATAATTCGCTGAAATGCAGTCTGGTAGCGGCTTAAAAAAAATTTAAGGGTATTGTCCTTTTGTTAATTTACTGTCATATTTTTGCACCCGATTTAGGAAATTTTCCACATTTTTAGATCCCATGCATCTATGATTTTTATTAAGCCTTTAGCGCAGAAAGTACTATTGCTCGGTCTTCTTCTTTTCTCTTTTTCTATTATATATGCTCAAGGAGGTGCGGCAGCAGAGGGTAAGACGTTATTCCAACAAAACTGTCAATCCTGCCACTCGCTGGATAAAAAGCTGACGGGCCCTGCCCTCAGAGGTTTTACCAACCGTGGCCCCTGGGGCGATAAAGAAGAGATCTATAAGTGGATCAAGAACCCGGCCGCCTACATGGCCAACGATCCCTACACCAAGGGTCTTCAGAAGGAGTACGGGGCCATCATGAGTGCCTTCCCGGCGCTGACCACTGAGCAGATCGATGCCATTGTGGAATACACCAACTCGGCTCCTGAAGCGGCTGCCGGTGTTACCGACACTGCGGGTGGTGCCGCCGCTGCGGGCCAAGAGGCGGGTAGCAGCAATGCCATCCTGTTTGGGGTGATCTCCATTATCCTGGCCATTGTTGCCCTCATCCTGATGCAGGTGAACAGCAACCTGAAGAAACTCTCCGACGACAAAGAAGGTATCCTGCGCCCCGAAGCGGTTCCGTTCTGGCGCAATAAAATCTACATTGCCCTGGTAGCCATCGTGTTCTTTATCATAGGTGGTTATTTCGTGGGTAAAGGTGCGATCGGCATGGGCCGCCAGAAAGGCTACGCCCCCGAGCAGCCCATCTACTACTCGCACAAGGTGCACGCCGGTATCAACCAGATCAACTGTCTGTACTGCCATGGCAGCGCCTGGGAAAGCAAGCACGCGGCCATTCCCTCGATCAACGTCTGTATGAACTGCCACAAGGCGATCTCTACCTACGAGAAGGGCCCCAAGCTCTACACCGAGGATGGTGAAGAGATCAACGGTACGGCCGAAATCGAGAAGCTGTACAAGTACGCCGGTTACACACCTGGCCAGCCCTGGGATCCCAGCAAAGCCAAGCCGGTGGAGTGGGTAAAGATCCACAACCTGCCTGATCACGTATATTTCAACCACTCGCAGCACGTCAACGCCGGTAACGTAGCCTGCCAGACCTGCCACGGTAACATCCAGGAGATGGACGTGGTCAGCCAGCAGAGCGACCTGAGCATGGGCTGGTGTATCAACTGTCACCGCGAGACCAAAGTGGATTTCTATAATTCGAACGACAGCACCGGCAACAAGTTCTACAGCATCTACGAGAAGTTCCACAACGACCTGAAGAGCGGTAAGATGGACAGTGTGACCGTGAAGGACATTGGTGGTCTGGAGTGCCAGAAGTGTCACTATTAATCCCCCGGCCCCCGGAGGGGCGGAGGACTGAAGAGTCTTAAGTTTTCGAAAGCACCAGAAACATATAAGGGCTAAACTACCTTGTATGTTCTGACAACATACACGAACTGTTTTAATTAAAAACCAAAGCTCTCCCGACAAGAAGGGAAGAGGTTTTACAATATGGATAATAAAAAGTATTGGCAAAGTTTCGCTGAGCTCAATGATCCCGAGAACTTCCAGAAGTTGAATAAAGACGAGTTCAAGGAAGAATTACCTTTTGAAGACGGAAGCGGTAAAGGCTGGCTGGATGAAAAAGCGCCCCGCCGGGATTTCTTAAAGTACCTCGGCTTCAGTACGGCTGCTGCCACCCTGGCTGCCTCGTGCGAAGTTCCTGTGCGTAAGGCCGTTCCCCTGGCCAACAAGCCGGACAACTACATCCCCGGTATAGCGAAATATTATGCCACCACTTTTGTGCAGGATGGCGAGGTAGTGCCCATCATTGCCAAGGTGCGCGATGGTCGTCCCATCAAGATCGAAGGTAATACGCTGTCCTCCATCACCCACGGCGGTACATCTCCGCGGGTGCAGGCGTCGGTGCTGGATCTTTACGATACCCACCGCAACCGTCATGCGCGTCGTCGCAACGGGACCAAGTTCGAGGAAGTGCCTACATTCGAGCAGCTGGATACCATGGTGTCCAACGCGCTGGCAGGGCTGGGTGGTGCGCCCCTGGTGTTGCTGACCGGTACCATTGTTTCTCCTTCCACCCGACAAGTCATTACTGAATTCTTAGCTAAATATCCCGGTAGCCGCCACGTGCAGTATGATGCTGTTTCGTACAGTGGCCTGCTGATGGCCAACCAGGCTTCTTTCGGCCGCAGGGCGGTTCCGTCCTACCAGTTCGACCGCGCCCGCGTGATCGTGAGCCTGGGTGCCGACTTCCTGGGTACCTGGCTGAACCCCGTAGAGTACGCCCGCCAGTATTCCCTTGGTCGCAAGATCAACGAGAAGAACCCCGTGATGAGCCGGCACTACCAGCTGGAAAGCTTCCTGAGCATGACCGGTGCCAATGCCGATGAGCGTTTTGTGCACCGTCCTTCCGAGACCGGTGCAGTGGCCATGGCCCTTCTCAACGCCCTGGGCGGTGGCGCTCCTGCC
>DASWYM010000552.1:0-14649 GCA_036404975.1 Chitinophagaceae bacterium | reverse complement strand
AAGAAGCTACGCGAGATCTATAACGGCGACGATACCCGCAGCCAGGTGCTCCACGAGGCCGAGCGCCTGGAGGGCTCTGTGCGCAATACCGGTATTCATGCCGCGGGTATCATCATTGCCCCTGACGACCTAATGAACATTATCCCGGTGTGCACCGCTAAGGACTCCGAGCTCCTGGTGACGCAAATCGAAGGAAAGATCATCGAGGACGCCGGCGTCATCAAGATGGACTTCCTGGGTCTGAAGACCCTCTCGATCATTAAGAACGCCCTGGAGATGATCAGGGAGAACCACGGGGTGGAAATCGTCATCGACAACATCCCACTGGACGATGAGAAGACCTACCAGATCTACCAGCGAGGCGACACCATTGCTACGTTCCAGTTTGAGAGCCCGGGCATGCAGAAGTACCTGAAGGAACTGAAGCCTGACCAGTTTGCCGACCTTATTGCCATGAACGCCCTGTACCGCCCGGGCCCCATGGCGTATATTCCCCAGTACGTAGACCGTAAGCACGGTCGCGAGGAAGTGACCTACGACATCCCCGAGATGGAAGAATACCTGAAGGAAACTTACGGTATTACAGTGTACCAGGAGCAGGTAATGCTGCTGGCCCAGAAGCTGGGCGGCTTCAGCAAAGGCGATGCGGACGTACTGCGTAAAGCCATGGGTAAAAAGGACCGTAAGACCCTGGACAAGATGAAGGGCAAGTTCATCGAGGGGGCTATCGCCAAGGGCCATAAAAAGGACGTACTGGAAAAAGTATGGACCGACTGGGAGGCTTTCGCCCAGTACGCCTTCAACAAGTCGCACTCTACCTGCTACGCCTTTGTGGCTTACCAGACTGCCTACCTGAAGGCCCACTACCCTGCCGAGTACATGTCAGCCGTACTGAACAACGCCAACGCCATAGAAAAGCTCACGTTCTTCATGGAAGAATGTAAGCGAATGGGTATCAAGGTACTGGGTCCAGATATTAACGAATCGCAGAAAGGCTTTGCCGTAAATGCCGCCGGGGAGATCCGCTTTGGACTGGGGGGGCTGAAGGGAGTAGGCGAAGCCGCTATAGAAAGCATCATTGAAGAAAGGAAGATTAATGGCCCCTTCAAGGACCCCTATGAGTTTGTCCGCCGCATCAACCAGCGTACGGTCAACAAGAAGACCATGGAGAACCTGGTCTTTGCTGGCGCCTTCGACACCTTTTCCCAGTTGCACCGCGCCCAGTATATAGTGGTGCCGGAGGGCGAGACTCTGAATGGCCTGGAAAAGCTGATCAAGTACGGCAACGTCGTGCAATCGCAGTCGCTGAACACGGCTAACACCCTCTTTGGGGACATGCCTACGGTGATGGACATCAAGCCTCCGCAGATCAGCAGCGTCCCGCACTGGTCACTTACCGAGCAACTGGACCGGGAAAAGGAAGTGACCGGTATTTACCTCAGCGGTCACCCGCTGGATCACTATAAGTTCGAGATCAGGCATTATGGTATCACCCCGGTAGAAGAGTTCAACGAGGTCAAGGACTCTCCCCTGCTCATCACCAATGGCCGCACCTACAGGCTGCTGGTGCTGGTGTCGGTGGCCAACCAACGCATTTCCCGGCAGGGTAATAAATTCGGCTCCTATGTGCTGGAGGACTACACCGGCAAGACCGAGCTGGTGCTCTTTGGCGACGACTTTGTCCGCTTCGGTTCTTACCTGGAGCAGGGACAGGCGGTGCTGCTGACCGGCTCCTATAAGCAAAAGCCCTACCGCCCCGAATATGAGTTCAAGCTGTCGGGTGTTGCCCTGGCTGAGAATGTAAAGAGACAACTAACCAAACAGCTCCAGTTGAACCTGGATGCCCGCAATGTGCATAAAGAGATCGTGGACTTCCTCTCGGAGAACGTGCAGAAAAACCCCGGCAAGTCAGCCCTGCGCATCGTGGTGTCGGAGCCCAAAAACGGCTGGAAAGCCAATATGGTCACTATGGAGAACGGTATTGAAATGAACTATGACCTGATCCAGTTCCTGGCTGACAAGCCGGAAATAGAGGTCGAAATAACCCCTGCATAACTGCCAGTTGTTAACATTGACTGCCAGGAGTGCAGGCTTATTATGGTTGGAGTTAAATTTGCACAGGAAAACATCCGAATAGTATCATAAATTAAGAAATATGGCACAAGCATTCACAGACGCAAACTTTCAAACCGAGGTAATTAACTCCGATAAACTTACCGTCATCGACTTTTGGGCAGAATGGTGCGGGCCCTGCCGCGCTATCGGGCCAGTTATTGATGAGCTGTCAAAAGAATACGCCGGCAAGGTGAACATCGGAAAGGTGAACGTTGACGAGAACCCCCAGGTGAGCATGAATTACGGCATTACCTCTATCCCGGCCATCCTATTCATCAAGAATGGCCAGGTGGTGGATAAACTGGTAGGCGCGCAGCCAAAGGGCAACTTCGTGAAGAAGATTGAATCCCATTTGTAATAAGAGTAATCTGGAAATCTAAATAAGAAAGTGGCTTAGGCCACTTTTTTTTTATGCGCTTAATAACCACGATGACCAGACAACAGGCTAACTTTTACCTATTCCATTGAGAATTAATACCTAAATTGTACTCCCCATACCAAAATAAAGCACCATTACCTGACTTAAACCCTCAAAACTTGAAAAAAGAGCTGCTTTCGGCCCTTGTGCTGCTTACCGTAATGCTTTCCGTCAACGGTGTGCAGGCGCAAAACCCTGTTCCTTCTCCCTTGAAGCGCTGCGCCACCACCGAAGCGTACGAACAACTCTTCCGCACTAACCCGGAGTTCAAAAAGCAGTTTGCCGCCAACCAGGCCCGCCTGAACAGTATGTCCAACGCGGTGCTGCGCACCTCCCGGATGCAGAGCCTGGCAGATACCATCCCGGTGGTGATCCATGTATTGGCCCCGGCGAATATACAGGCCCAGGTTACCGATGCTATCCTTCACAGCCAGATCGACGTACTCAATAAAGACTACCAGGGGCTCAACGCCGACTCCATGCGTATACCGGCAGCCTTCAAGCCCTTGTACGGCAAGAGCAACATGGTGTTTATGCTGGCTCGCCAGGATGAGTTGGGCGAGCCCACAACCGGCATTGTACGCAAGGTGAGCGAAGCCTACTTTACTGCCTTTACGGCTGACAATGCCAAGATGGCCTCAGCCGGCGGCAGTGATGCCTGGAACCCGGCGCGCTACCTCAACCTATGGGTGGTAAGCTTTGGCTCTACGGGCGTATTGGGCATCTCGGTATTTCCCGGCGACCCGCGCCCCCTGAAACTCCATGGCTTTGTGTGCGACTACAGGGCCTTTGGCAAAAATGCCTCCTACCAGTTTTCCAATTTCCGAAATGGCCGTACCACTACTCACGAACTGGGCCACTTCTTTGGGCTCCGACACATATGGGGTGATGACGACGGCACCTGCAATGGTGATGATTTTGATAGCACGCCCACCCTGGATGATACCCCTAAACAAGCCCGGGCCACTTATGGCAACCCTGACCCTGACGGTACGGGCACAGTAGTAACGGATAACTGCTCTCCTTCTGCTCCCGGCATTATGTACCAGAACTATATGGACTATTGCAACGACTCAGCCATGGTAATGTTCACCAAGGGACAGCAGCAGCGTATGGAACTTTATATTTCTACCTCTGACGACCGTTTGCAGGTGCTGGGATCCGATACCTACAAGGCACCCGTGGTGTACAGTCTCGATGCCCGTGTACGCCGTATCTCTTCCCCCGGGAACAATACCCTTTTATGCACCCCCGTCTTTGCTCCCGTGGTCACCATCCGCAATAGCGGCACCTCCACACTTACCTCGCTGCAGGTGGTAGCCCAGCTAAACAATGGCACCCCGGTGGTCTACAACTGGACCGGCTCACTGACTTCCTATACTGAAACTTCCATTACCCTGCCCAACCTGACTGCCGTAAAAGGACCCAATACTCTTACGGTCTTCACACAGGCCCCCAACGGTGCTGCCGACGAGAACCCGGGCAACAACGCCTCCTCTGTAATCTTTACCCTGACCTCGGTGACACCCCTGGAAAGCCGTGTGACCGAAAGCTTCAGCTCGCCGCAGTTCCCACCTGCAGGCTGGGGCATCAATAACCCCGATAGCGACCTTACCTGGGGACGCCACCCCACCGCCGGCCTCACAGCCCCCGGTTCGGCCTGGTTCCCTAACTTCGACAATGCTACCTTCGACCGCATTGACGACTTGATCATGCCGGCGTATTCCTACCAGAATGTGGACTCGATCTTCCTGCATTTCCAGGTGGCCGCGGCCATCTACAGCGACCACAACAGCGGTGTACCGATGGACACCCTGACCGTGCTGCTTTCCAAAGACTGCGGCAACACCTTTATCCCGGTGTATAAAAAGTCGAGTGCCGAACTGGAGACCCTGGGAGAAATCTACGACGACGGGTTTGTGCCTCGTTCCAAAGACGAGTGGCGCCGCGATTCCATCAACCTCGGCGAATACCTGGGCACCGATGAGCAACAGTTCAGCGTGCACTTCCGCTTTACCGGCAACTACGAGAACAATGTCTTTATCGACGATGTGACCCTGTATACCAAAACGGTACCCGCCCGCCTGAAAGAGCAGGGCTACCTGGTGCTGCCTACCGTGACCACCGGCAGGTTTGCCGTATGGCACTACCAGCAACCCACGAGCCTACGGTCTATAACAGTGTACAATTCCTCCGGGCAGCTGGTTTGGAAAACAGACTTTAATCATAATGCAGGAAAATATATTGCTGTAGATTTGTCGCGCCAGGCGGCAGGCGTATATTTTGTGAACCTGGGATACGACGACAAGGGCCGCAACGTCACCCAAAGAATTATAAAACGGTAATGAGTAAAGAATCCGTAGCGCAATTGGTAAGTAGCCAACCCGAAGAACTGAAAAGCATTGGCGAAAAAATAATTAACAATACCAGGATATCCGACGAAGATGCACTGCTCCTCTTTGAAAAGGGCAGCTTCTCCTATACCGGCGCACTGGCCAACTATGTGCGCGAGCACCTGCATGGCGACAAGACCTTCTTCAACCGCAACTTCCATATCGAGCCCACCAACGTGTGCGTGTTCACCTGTAACTTCTGTTCCTATTCACGCCTATATGCCCACCGCGAGGAAGGCTGGGAACTGAGTGCCGACGACATGCTCAATATTGTGAAAAAGTACGACGGCAAACCCGAAACTGAGGTACACATCGTGGGTGGCGTACACCCGAAGCTGAACCTCTCCTTCTTTGCCGACCTGCTGCGCCAGATCAGGGCCCACCGCCCCGACCTGCACATAAAAGGCTTTACGGCCGTGGAGCTGGATTACATGTTCCGCAAGGCCAAGATGACTACCGAAGAAGGCCTGCAGTTCCTAAAGGACGCCGGCCTGCAGTCGCTGCCCGGCGGCGGCGCCGAGATCTTTGCCGAAGAGATCCGCCAGCAGATCTGCCCCGATAAGGTAGACGGAAAAGGATGGCTGGAAATTCATGAGACCGCTCACCGCCTGGGCATGCACAGCAACGCTACCATGCTATACGGTCACATCGAGAAGTACGAGCACCGCATCGACCATATGCGACAGCTGCGCGAGCTGCAGGACCGCACCGGTGGCTTCAACACCTTTATCCCGCTGAAGTTCCGCAACGGCGATAACGACATGAGCAATGTGGCGGAAGTGAGTGTAACGGAAGACCTGAAGATGTATTCCATAGCACGCCTCTATATGGACAACTTCCCGCACCTGAAGGCTTACTGGCCGATGCTGGGCCGCAAGAACGCCCAGCTTACCCTGGCCTTTGGCGTGGACGACATCGATGGAACTATTGATGATACTACCAAGATCTACTCCATGGCCGGATCGGAAGAGCAAACGCCCGCCATGACCACCGAGGAGATCGTGAACCTCATTAAGCAGGTAAACCGCCAGCCGGTGGAAAGAGATACCCTGTACAACACTATCCAGGCTTACTAAGCTTACAATACTACCAGCAGCCCTGGGGCCTTACAGGTCTTTGAGGATCTTCTTATCGGTGTAGAACGTGCCGAAAGGAAGGAACGAAGAGGCCAGGACCAGGGCTGTTTTATAATTGGAAATGGGGTAGCGCAAACGCACGAGCACTACCGAAATAACGTACCACACGAAAAGGGCTCCATGGGCCGAACCCACATAGCGCACCCACTCGGGCTGGCCAGCCATATACTTCAGGGGCATGGCGATACCCAGCAGCACCAGGAAAGAGATTCCTTCCAAAATGCCCGAAAGGCGGGCATGTCCTTTTGCGGATCCTAACAGTTCTTTCATAGCTTATACAGTTCGGGGGCAAAAATAGCAGCCACAGGGCAGGTGAGTCGTTAAAATAAATGAAATATGCAGAAAGAAACCAGAGTGCAGGAATGAGGCAGAAGACAATATCCTCCCACCCGGTTCCAGAGGCAGCGTAACCTTTGTTTTGCCTTTCACTCATCACGCTTCAATGATTCTTCCTTTTTTCAGTTGGGTGACATCCAGGTCTACTTAGATTTCTTCCAGTCCTGTTCCGGCCTTGCTTCGACCTTGTTCCGACCATGTCCCGACCCTTTAAAGGGTCGGGACATGGTCGGAACATCATCGGGGCATGGTCGGGACATCGTCGGGACATCCCCCCTTTTGCCCGGCAGTCGCCCTGGAGTTGGGATCAGGTCTCTGGCCGGTATCCGGGCAGAAAAAGACGCGTTGGTCTTCAGACTCGGCTCCCCTTCAGGGGTTGAGAGTATGACCCAATGAGCGATTGACTCAATGGCCCTTCATTGGACCATGGTCTATGGACTACGAACTACCCAGTCCTCTAGGGTCCTTGTGCACGCAAGGCTTAATGTGGATTTGTTATCATTAGCAAGTGTTTGGGGCGGAAGGCTATCCCAGCGCTCCTAAAAGCTCATTCGTCGAAGCAAGTAGGAGTAGTCAGTAAAAGATATATTTAGAAAGAGTATCTTGGCGCATCAAAACTTTATAAGTCCGAATTCTCTGAACACATCAATCTGATTCAATGTCGAACATCAAATTGCGGTTAACCGTCTTAAACTTCTTCCAGTTCTTTGTATGGGGCGCCTGGCTGATCTCGCTGGGCGGCTACATGATCGTGTCGCTGGGTTTTACCGGCGGGCAGGTGGGCTCCATCTACGCCACCATGGGTATTGCCTCGCTCATCATGCCGGCCCTGCTGGGTATCGTGGCCGATAAGTGGATCAATGCCGAGCGCGTGCTGGGTATCTGCCACATCGTAGGCGCGGCGCTTTTAATGTGGGCGTCCACCATTCGCGATTACGATACGCTGTACTACGTGATGCTGCTCAACTCGCTTTTCTATATGCCCACTATTGCCCTTAACAATACGGTGTCCTATTCGATCCTGGAGCGCAAAGGGTTTGACATTGTCAAGGACTTCCCTCCTATCCGCGTTTGGGGAACGATAGGCTTTATTGTAGCCATGTGGGCGGTCGATATCTTTGGCTGGACGAAGAGCCCGCTGCAGCTCTATATTGCTGCCGGCGCCGGTGTTTTCCTGGGCCTGTATGCCTTCAGCCTGCCGCCTTCTCCTCCTGCAAAAAAGACGCACAAAGGTCTGGTGGAGGCATTTGGATTGGATGCGTTCGCGTTGTTTAAAAAGCCAACTACCCTCGTCTTTTTCCTATTTGCCATGATGCTGGGTGCGGCCCTTCAGATCACCAATGCCTTCGGTGGCGCGTTCCTCGATGACTTCAAGACCTCCTACCCCGATTCGTTTGGTGTGCAGCACCCCAATATCCTGCTGTCCATTTCGCAGATCTCCGAAACGCTTTTCATCCTGACCATTCCCTTCTTCCTGAAGCGGTTTGGGATTAAGATGGTCATGATGCTTAGTATGGCGGCCTGGGTGCTGCGCTTCGGCCTGTTCGGCATTGGTGACCCCGGTAGCGGGCTCTGGCTGCTGATCCTGTCGATGGTCGTCTACGGAATGGCCTTTGACTTCTTCAACATTTCCGGCTCGCTGTTCGTGGAAAAAGAGGCCGATGAAAAGATCAGGGCCAGTGCACAGGGACTGTTCATGCTCATGACCAATGGTGTGGGTGCTTACCTGGGCGGCATGATCTCCGGCTGGGTAGTGGACTACTTTACCATCGATGGCGTAAAAGACTGGCAGAGTATCTGGTTTACCTTTGCCGGCTATGCGCTGGTGCTGTTGCTGGTGTTCCCATTCGTGTTTAAGTACAAACACGATCCCACACAAGAGGTAGCCGTCAAGCATTAATTAACAAATGTATCATAAACAGCAAAGCCACTCAATGAGTGGCTTTGCTGTTTAAAGAAGTTCAAAAGTAATACCGGTATAATTCCGTGTGTTTTCCCGGCCTTCTTAGCACTCGCTCAGGCTTAGAGGAATATTGACGGCCAGCCCGCCCTCGGCGGTTTCTTTATACTTGGAGTTCATGTCCTGCGCGGTTTCCCACATCGTTTCTACCACCACGTCGAGCGATACTTTGGCGTAGTCGGGCGCGCTTTGCAGGGCTAGCTGAGAGGCAGTGATGGCCTTAATGGCACCCATAGTATTGCGCTCGATGCAGGGCACCTGTACCAGGCCTGCTATGGGGTCGCAGGTCATACCCAGGTGGTGTTCCATGGCGATTTCTGCGGCCATCAGGGCCTGCCGCTGGGTACCGCCCAGCACCTCGGTAAGGGCTGCCGCAGCCATGGAGGACGACACGCCAATTTCAGCCTGGCAGCCACCCATGGCTGCCGAGATGGTCGCTCCTTTTTTAAAGATGGAGCCTACCTCGGAAGCGGTGAGCAGGAACTGCAGGATCCTGTCGTCGGTTACATCGGGGTGAAAGACAAGGTAGTAGTGCAGCACGGCGGGGATGACCCCGGCCGCCCCGTTGGTAGGCGCAGTGACTACGCGGGAGAACGAAGCGTTCTCCTCGTTTACTGCCAGGGCAAAGCAGCTTACCCAGTCCAGGATATACTGGAAGGAATTGCCGCCTTCGCGAATGGCCCCGATCCACTCCTCGTAATTATTGTATGTCCTGCCTTTCAGCAGGCGCTTATTGAGTTCGGCGGCCCTGCGCTTTACGTTCAGCCCACCGGGCAGGGTACCGGTGGTATGACAGCCCCGGTAGGTGCATTCCTTCATCACCTGCCAGATCTTCAAAACACCTTGGCGGGTATCGGCCTCCGGGCGCCAGGAGGTTTCATTTTCAAGCACGACTTCTGAGATGGAAAGGCCGGTCTTGAGGCACCAATGCAGCAGGTTTTCGGCAGTGTTGATGGGAAAAGGCAGTAGGATGTCTTTCTTGTCCTGGGCCTCGGCTTCCTTGACCACGAAGCCACCCCCTATGGAATAAAAGGTTTCGGCAATGGAGTCACCGTTCGTGAAAGAAGCCAGGAAGGTGACGGCGTTGGGATGAAAGGGCAGCGATTCGGAAAAGAGAAACTCGATATCTGTTGCCGGGTCAAAGGCCACTTCTCTGCTACCGCCCACCATCAGCTTGCGCAGGGTAGCGATCTCCGCGATCTTGGAGTCCAGTCGCTCCACTTCGAAAGTCACCGGGTCATCGCCGCAGAGGCCCAGTTGCACGGCTACGTCGGTGCCGTGGCCCTTACCGGTTTTAGCCAGGGAGCCGTACAGCAATACCCGTACACTGCTTACCTCTTCCAGCCGACCGGAGGCTTCCAGGGTATGCACAAAGCGCTGGGCGGCCCTCCAGGGCCCCAGGGTATGGGACGAGGAAGGACCTATGCCTATTTTAAAGATGTCGAAAACCGAGATCGCTTCGTGTGCCAAGGGAGAGGATTTTAGGATTCATATAGCATTAAACGAGCCGAAAGTACGCCATTAACGGACGCCCAGCAGGTCAACCTCAAACACGAGGATGGAGTTGCCGGGAATGTTTCCATAATTATCTCTTCCGTAGCCCAGGGACGGCGGGATGTATAAAATGATGCGGCCACCAGCTTTTACCTGGGGGATGCCGTTGGTCCAGCCCTGGATCACCTGGGAAAGGTAAAAGCTCGCCGGTCCCTGGTCAGACTCGTCGAACACCGTACCGTTGGTAAACATTCCTTTATAATTCACCTGCACATAGGAGCAGGCATTGGGCCGGGTGCCGGTACCCTGGTTTTCCACGCGGTAGAAAAGGCCGCTACAATGCTGGGTAGCCGTAAGGTTATTGGCGGTGAGATAGTCCTGAACGGCCTGAATTTCGGCTTGAGGGGCCTTGTAGCCGCACTCATTGTACTCGCAGGTCGCTTCATCAGCTTTCATGCAGCCGGTAAACAACACCAGGAAAGATAGGGCAAGGAGAATCGATCTCAACATAGGTTAAAGTTTAAATATTGACTAAGGTTGGGAGGAAGGCGTTGCATCGGGGTGCTGTGCTTTTTTTTGCAACAGCTCCTGGTAGCGCTGTTCGTACATGTCCCACTGGTGGTTCCGGGAGAAAATGGTCATAAATACCACGATACCTATGGCCGCAATTACCACCGTGATAATGATGGAGCCATTGACCTTAAGGACCATTGCCGCTTTCTTATGCCAGCCCACCAGTACATTGACGAACAGGGCAAATACGATCATGACACCTAGGGGCAGCCCGATAGAGAACTGCTTCAGGGATCTTTTTTTACGAAGCCGCTGTTCGGCCCAGTAGTCCACAAATGATTGTTCCTCTTGTGTCAGCATAAAATAAAAAAGAAAGCTGCTCTTCAGCAGCTTTGTAGAGGTACCGAGCAGATTCGAACTGCTGTACGAGGTTTTGCAGACCTCTGCCTAGCCCCTCGGCCACGGTACCGTTTACCAGAAAGAAGAGGGCTTCTTTTTGAACCGGGTGCGAAAATAGGATATTTTTACCAAGTTATTTCACCCTAGTGATAAACATTACTAATTTCTAAAGAACCAGTTATATGCAACGAATCGCAGAATCGGAATTGATCATCAACAGCCGGGGCGCTATTTACCATTTAAACATCAGGCCGGAAGAACTGGCCCCTACAGTGATCACCGTGGGCGACCCTGACCGGGTGGCAGTGGTCAGTAAATACTTTGATAAAATAGAGGCAAAGGGACAGCACCGAGAGTTTGTATGGACGACCGGCGCCATCGGCAACAAGCGACTGACGGTGCTTTCTTCAGGAATCGGGCCGGATAATATTGATATTGTCCTGAACGAACTGGATGCACTGGCCAATATAGATTTTGAAAACCGGACCATAAAAGAGAAGCTGTCCTCCCTGCACATTATCCGCATAGGCACCTGCGGCTCGCTGCAGGCTGACATTCCGGTGGATTCCTTTGTAGCCTCCACACACGGATTGGGACTGGATAACCTCCTGAACTTTTACCGCCTTGAGCAGAACGATGAGGAAAACCAATTGCTGCAATCCTTCAATACCCATACCCAGCTCAATCCGACCATTAATCATCCCTATATCAGCAGCGCCAGCCCTTCGCTGCTGAAGCACTTTGTAGCCAATTACCACCACGGGATCACCGTGACCTGCCCGGGCTTCTATGGCCCCCAGGGAAGGATCCTGCGCCTTGGCGTAAAGAGCCCGGAGTTGATCAACCGGCTGACGGATTTCCGCTTTGGACAGCACCGCATCTCTAATTTCGAGATGGAAACATCGGCTATCTTCGGGTTGGGTAAGCTGCTGGGCCACCACTGCCTCGCGTTGAATGCCGTTGTGGCCAACCGTGTGCAAAAGCAGTTCTCCAAGGACGGGCAGGCGGCCGTAGAAAATCTGGTGAAACAATCCTTAGAGATCATTAGTTCTATATAATTATTATGCAGGTTCATTTTTATAAATACCAGGGTACAGGAAATGACTTCGTGATCATGGACAACCGCACCGGCGGGCTGGACGGCCTGACGGAGGCCCAGGTAAAATTGCTGTGCGATCGCCGGTTTGGTATTGGCGGCGACGGGCTGATGCTGCTGAACAGCCACCCGCAGTACGATTTCGAAATGAAGTACTACAACTCCGACGGGCGGGAAAGCAGCATGTGTGGCAATGGCGGACGTTGCCTGGTAAAGTTTGCCTATGACATTGGGCTGGTGAAGGATGCTTACCGTTTTATTGCGGTGGATGGAGAGCACGAAGCGGCTGTGAACAACGACGGAACCGTTTCGCTGAAAATGAACGATGTGGAACGCATCAACGCTGACGGTACTGACTTTGTGCTCAATACCGGCTCACCCCACTTTGTGCAGCTGACGGAAGGGGTGATGGACAAGGATGTTTTTAAAGAAGGCCGCGCCATCCGCTACAACGATACCTATAAGGAAAAAGGCATTAACGTCAACTTCGTGGAGAAAGCCAAAGAAGGTAAAGGCATTATCGTACGCACCTATGAACGCGGCGTGGAAGATGAAACCTTCTCCTGCGGCACGGGGGTAACGGCAGCTGCCCTGGTGTGCTACCATAACCAGGAGGGCTTCAACCAGGTGCCGGTGCAAACCCTGGGTGGCCAGCTTCGCGTTCAATATGAGAAGCAGGGAGATTCCTTTAAAGACATCTGGCTGATTGGGCCTGCCCAGAAAGTTTTTGAGGGAACTGTTGAATTAAAGGAATTATAATACCATCTTTACCGCGAACACATGATCCAGTATTTTAAAAACATAAACCAGCAGACCGTACAGGTAACCCTTCCGGAGAATGATACGTGGGTGAATATTTCCCCTCCCCTGAAGCAGGAAGAATTTCTTCAGCTGGCCGAACAACTGGACATTCCCCTGGACTTCCTGACCGACTCGCTGGACATTGACGAGCGTACGCGCTTTGAAGAGGAAGACAATGTTCGCCTCATTGTGATCAAAACCCCTACAGAGAACAACTCTTTCAACGACAGTGATGCGTATTATATCACTATCCCGATCTGTATCATTCTTACGCACAACCAGATCGTGACGGTTAACTCATTTGAGAACCATGCCATCAAGAAATTTCTGAATACCTTCCAGAACCGGAATACGGAGCGGAAGAGCATGATGGTGCTGAAGGTGTTTGAAAAAGTGGTGCAGGACTTTATGGCCCACCTGAAGGAGATCAACCACCAGCGCAACGTGCTGGAGATGAAACTTTACGATGCCAACCGCAACGAGCAGCTGTTGCAGTTGATGCGGATACAAAAGAGCCTGGTATATTTCGTGACCGCCCTTCGCTCCAACGAGCTGCTGTTCATGAAGCTGGAACGCACCAACTTCCTCGCCCTGAACGAAGAGGAAAAAGAATTCCTGGGCGACCTGATCGTAGACAATGCCCAGGCCTTAGAGATGGCTAACATCTATACCAACATCCTGAGCAGCACCCTCGATGCCTTTGCTTCTATCATTGCCAACAACCAGAACGAAGTGCTGAAGCGCCTGGCGGTGATCACTATTGTGCTCACCTTCCCGGTACTGATCGCCAGCTTGTTTGGAATGAACGTGCCCAGCGGTTTCGAGGACTCGCGCTATGCCTTTTATATCGTAGCTTTTCTATCCTTTACCATCTCGCTGGTGGTAGGCTGGTACTTTCTGCGTAAACGTATCTTCTGATGTTTAAATTCAACGTACGGGTATACGGCGTACTGATCAACGAACAAAAGCAGGTGCTGGTTGCCGACGAATTGATCAGGGGAGGTTATTTTACCAAGTTTCCCGGTGGCGGGCTGGAGTTTGGCGAAGGTACCCGTGATTGCCTGAGGCGGGAATTCCTGGAAGAAATGAACCTAAAGGTGGAAGTGGCGGAACACCTGTATACGACCGACTACTTCCAGGTATCGGCCTTTAATCCTGACCACCAGATCCTTTCCATTTATTACCGGGTAAAGCCCCTGGAAGATATTTCTGTCCGGCTGAGTACGACCGCCTTTGACTTTGATGAAAGCCAGATGACTACCTACAAACAGCAGAACGAAACGGAGTCTTTCCGCTTTATTGACTGGGACGACCTGAGCGAAGAGAGCGTCACCCTGCCCATCGACAAGCTGGTGGTGCGGATGTTGAAAGAGCTTTACTAGCCGGCGGTGGGAATATTGGTAAAGTCTTCTTCTCCCCTTCCCATAGCACCCTGTTTCATCTTCCCGGCAGTTTCAGCTCCCAGGTACTTTTCGATCCAATCGTGTATTATATATATTAATGGGGTAAGCAGCACTGCCACTAAGAATTTGTACAGGTAATTACCGGTGCCGGTGACCAGTACCTGGTGGAGGGTCCACTGCTTTTCGGTAGCGCCCTGCAGGCGTGGCCCGAGGTAAAAGGCGATAAAAAGCACGATAAAGGAGTCAATGAGCTGAGATACCAGGGTAGAGCCGGTAGCCCTCATCCAGATACGCCCCTCTCCTGTTACCACCTTGATGCGATGAAACACCAGCACATCCAGCACCTGCCCGACCAGGAAAGCCACCAGGGAGCCTACGATGATCCACAGCCCCTGGCCGAACACACCCCTGAAGGCAGCATCGGCATCGGTGGTAGGTGCCTCCATACGGAAGTACTCCGACGGGGAAAGAGCGATGGCCCCGGAAACCATAAGAAAGGCATAGGAGATCAGCCCTGCGGTAAGAAAGGACAGGAACCGCACTCCTTTGGGACCGTAATATTCATTGATAATGTCGGTCATGATA
>DASWYM010000551.1:0-4892 GCA_036404975.1 Chitinophagaceae bacterium | reverse complement strand
TACCCGCCGGTGGAGATGGTGTTCAACAAGGACCTCAACCAGCTCGATTACCAGCTCTCCCCTGCCGACCTGCCCAAGGAAACCGGTTGGAAGGTGGAAGCCATTGCCCTGTCGGTGGTGCGCAGCCTGGCCTCCCCCGGCCTGTTCGCCGTAGAGCTGTTTGTGGATCACAACAATGATGTGTTTGTCAATGAAACCGCTCCCCGCGTGCACAACAGCGGCCACCATACCATCGAGGCCCATTACTCCTCGCAGTTCGATATGCTATGGCGCGTGATCCTGGATTTCCCCCTGGGCAACACCAAGGCGATCCTCCCCTCGGTGATGGTCAACATTATTGGCGAAGAAGGTTTCAGCGGCCCTGCCCGCTACGAAGGCCTGGCCGATGTGCTGCGGATCGACAACGCCTTCCTGCACCTGTACGGAAAAGCCCAGACAAAGCCCGGCCGTAAGATGGGTCACGTCACCATTCTAAGTACCGAAAAGCAGGACCTTATCCACAAGGCCAACAAGGTAAAACAGACATTGTCTGTTATTGCATAAGCTTATCCGTTCTAATTACCGTTCTTCCGATGGGCTTTGTTAATTAATGTTAACAGAAGTCAACTGAATCTTAAACTGGGTGTTTAATCCTTAGGAAGGGTTTATTTTTGACGTTCTAACGCTAATTGTAATCCAGTGATCAGATTTACACATTCTTTATTCTCATTATTTCTTCTTGTTTTCTTTACCGTTCTCCTTACCCCTTCATGTGCCAGCAAACGCAAAAAAGAAGTAACCATGGAGCAGCGCGGCGGCGGCAAAAAGCCTCCTGCGCCCAGGGTGGACGGCTTTGTGGTACAAACGGAAACGCTCAGTGAATCCATCGAGATCCCGGGTACCCTTGTAGCTGATGACGAAACGGAGATCCACCCAGAAGTGTCGGGCCGCATCACAGGCCTTTATATCCGCGAGGGCGCCTACGTAGGCAAGGGCGCGGTGCTGGCCAAGCTGTATGATGGCGACTTGCAGGCCCAGAAACGGAAGCTGGAAGTACAGATGAAGATTGCCCAGCAGACCGAGAACCGTCATGAGCAGCTGGTGAAGATCGGCGGCATCTCCAAACAGGACTACGAACTGACGGCCCTGCAGGTGAGCAACCTGAGAGCTGACCTCGATATCATTAATACCGCCATTGCCAAGACCGTAGTGCGGGCACCGTTCAGCGGCAAGCTGGGTCTGAAAGAGATCAGCCTGGGCGCGTATGTAACGCCGCAATCGGTAATTGCCAGCATCCAAAAGACCAGCGAACTGAAATTGGATTTTAATGTGCCGGAGAAATATACCTCGCAAATCAAGCGGGGCCAGTACGTGAACTTCCGCGTGGAAGGCAGCGAGCGTGCGTACTCTGCCGTCGTATCGGCCACCGAATCGGGCATTGAACAAGCAACGCGCAGCCTGATGGTGCGCGCGACCGTAAGGGGTGATGCCACCGGGCTGGTGCCCGGCAACTTTGCGAAGGTGCGCCTGAGCTTTGCACCCGATGACAATGCCCTGATGGTACCTACACAGGCCATTATCCCGCAGGCCCGTGGCAAGAAGGTGGTGGTGTACCGCAATGGCACGGCGACCTTTACTGACGTGGTGACAGGGGTGCGCGACTCCAGCATGGTACAGATCGTCAGCGGCCTGAACCAGGGCGACACCATTGTGGTGACCGGTCTGCTGAGCATCAAGCCGGATGCCAAGGTGACCATTAAAAATATTATTAACAAGGAAGGCTAAGCGAAGATACTCATGAATATATCCGAGTTAAGTTTACGAAGGCCTGTACTGGCCGTTGTGATGAACATCCTGATCGTGGTGTTCGGGGTTATCGGCTTTAACTTCCTGGGGGTTCGCGACTACCCGGCGATTGACCCGCCGAACATTAACGTGCGCACCTCCTACCCCGGTGCCAACCCTGATATCATTGAATCGCAGATCACCGAGCCGCTTGAAAAAGCCATCAACGGCATTGCCGGGGTAAAGAACATTACCTCGCTGAGCAGTGCTGGCTCCAGCAACATCAATGTAGAGTTTGACCTGAGCGTGGACCTGGAAGCGGCCGCCAACGACGTGCGTGATAAAGTGTCGCAGGCCACCCGCTCCCTCCCTTCCGACCTGGATGCGCCCCCCGTAGTTTCAAAGGCCGATGCCAGCTCGGACGCTATCATATCGATGACGGTGCAGAGCGATACCCGCAACCAGTTGGAGATCACTGAGTGGGCCAACAACGTGCTGGTGGAGCGCCTGCAGACCATACCCGGCGTGAGCGGTATACAGATCTGGGGCGAGAAGCGCTATGCCATGCGCATCTGGTTCAGCCCCGAGAAGCTGACGGCCTATAGCCTGACCCCCAACGACGTACAGGCCGCCCTGCTGCGCGAAAACGTGGAACTGCCTTCCGGTAAGATCTCGGGCAATACCACCGAACTGACGGTACGGACCTTTGGGCGCCTGAATACGGAAGAGGAGTTTAATGCGATCATCATTAAGAACGTTGGCGGCAGTGATGTGCGTGTGCGCGACATCGGCGAAGCCGTGCTGGGACCCGAAAACGAAGAAACCGTACTGAAGGAGAGCGGCGTACCGATGATTGCCCTGGCGATCGTACCGCAGCCCGGCTCCAATTACGTGGAGATATCCGACGAGTTCTATAAGCGCTTTGAGCAGATCAAAAAGGAAATGCCCGGCGATGTGAAGCTGGACATTGCCATGGACCAGACCAAATTCATCAAGCGCTCAATCCTGGAAGTGGAAGAAACCCTCATCATTGCTATCGTGCTGGTGATCCTGATCATCTTCCTGTTCTTCCGCGACTGGCTGATTGCTATCCGTCCGCTGATCGATATCCCGGTATCGCTGATCGGAGCCTTCTTTATCATGTATATATCAGGCTTCACCATCAACGTGCTGACCCTGCTGGCCATCGTACTGGCCACAGGACTGGTGGTGGATGACGGTATTGTTGTAACAGAGAACATCTATAAAAAGATGGAGGCGGGAATGAACAAGTGGCAGGCCGCCAAGGAGGGATCCAAAGAGATCTACTTCGCGGTGATTGCCACCTCCATCACGCTGGCCGTGGTGTTCCTGCCCATCGTGTTCCTGCCCGGCTTCGTGGGGCGCCTGTTCCGCGAGTTTGGTATCGTGGTAGCCGGTGCGGTGCTGATCTCGGCCTTTGTGTCGCTGACCCTCACGCCGGTGCTGAACGTCAAGATGACGCGTAAGAACATCCACCAGCACTCCTGGTTCTATAATAAGACCGAGCCTTTCTTCCGGGCCATGGAGAATGGCTATACCAAGGCGCTGACCCGGTTTATGCGGGTGCGTTGGATGGCTTTCCCGATCATCGGGGCCTGTATTGTCATTATCATACTGATCGGCGGCAGCCTTCAATCAGAACTGGCGCCCATGGAAGACCGCAGCCAGTTTCGCCTCGCAGTGACCGCCCCGGAAGGAACTTCGTTTGACGCCATGGACAAATACATTGACCGGTTGAGCGGGCTGATGATCGACTCGGTACCCGAGAAAGAGATCGTGTTGTCGGTAACCTCTCCCGGCTTCAGCGGGTCGGGTTCTGCCAATACCGGCTTTGTGCGGGTGACGCTGGTAGATCCAAATGAACGGGAACGTTCGCAAAAAGAGATCGTAGGTATGATCAACCGCAATCTTCCCAGGTTCAATGAAGGCCGGGCGTTTGCCATCGAAGAGCAAACGATCCAGGTAAACCGCCGTGGCGGACAGCCCGTACAGTTTGTTATCCAGAATAACGACTTTAATAAGCTGACCGAAGTGCTTCCCCGTTTCATGGAGGCGGCCAACAATAACTCCACCTTGCAGAATGTGGATGTCGACCTGAAGTTCAATAAGCCGGAGCTACGCATTAACGTGGACCGCCTGAAGGCCAGTGAATTGGGAGTGAGTGTAGAGGACGTGTCGCAGACCCTGCAGCTGGCCCTGAGTAACCGTCGCCTTGGCTATTTCACCAAAGAAGGTAAGCAGTACCAGGTAATTGGACAGGTGGCCCGCTCGGACCGCGATGATCCCACCGATCTGAAGTCCCTCTACGTACGTAACCGGGATGGAGAAATGATCAGCCTCGACAACCTGGTAACGATCGAAGAGGCCACTACCCCTTCTACTATATACCATTTCAATCGCTATAAGTCGGCTACCATATCTGCCGGTCTCGCCCCGGGCAAGACCATCGGCGACGGTATTGAAGCCATGGAAAAAATAGCGGATGGCATGCTGGACGAGTCCTTTGCGACGTCACTGTCGGGCAGCAGCCGCGACTTTGCCGAGAGTTCTGGCAACACCACTTTCGCCTTCCTGCTGGCCCTGGGCCTGATCTTCCTGATCCTGGCCGCCCAGTTCGAAAGCTTTATCGATCCGTTCATCATCATGGTGACGGTGCCGCTGGCCATTGCCGGGGCCGTATTGTCGCTGTGGGTGTTTGGCCACACCTTAAACATCTTCTCGCAGATCGGTATGATCATGCTGATCGGCCTGGTGACGAAGAACGGTATCCTGATCGTGGAGTTTGCCAACCAGAACCGCCTGAAGGGTATGCCGAAGATGGAAGCAGCTATTTATTCAGCTTCCCAGCGTCTGCGTCCTATCCTGATGACCAGTTTGGCGATGGCGCTCGGTGCTTTACCGCTGGCCCTTTCACTAGGGGCTGCGGCCACCAGCCGTATCCCGCTGGGTATAGTAATCGTAGGCGGTATCATCTTCTCGCTGATCCTTACACTATTTGTCATCCCGGCGATGTACTCGTATTTATCAACCCAAAAGAAGATCAGTGAACTGGATGTTTTAGAAGCAGAGCAACGGAAACACCAAGTAGAACAGGAACAACTCGTACA
>DASWYM010000550.1:0-4489 GCA_036404975.1 Chitinophagaceae bacterium | reverse complement strand
GGCACATACATTAATACCAGGGATGTGCGCTCCACGCGCCGTACCGATCTCCACCACATCCTGCATACCGCTGATGATGGCTTCAAACGCTTCATCGGGGACATGGGTGAGCACTTCGTGCTTCTGGCGGAAGCGGTTCAGGATCGTATCTTCTTTGGTTTCCCCGTCGATGCTCTTCACAAAGTGGGGCGTATAGTAATAACCTTTATTAGCAATCAGGCACATAGCATTGGCCAGCTGCATGGGTGTAGTCAGCATCATATCCTGCCCGATACCCAGGGTCAGGTTAGTGCAGGAGTTCCAGCTGTTGCGGTACACCCTGTTGTAGGTCGACGTATCCGGGATTCCTTCCTGTGCCTTACGCGGTTTGAATTCACCGGGCAGGTCCAGGCCCAGGGAAACGCCCAAACCAAACTTATTCAGGTACTCTTTCCATTTGGCATAGCCTATTTCTACATCCCCATACTTCGGGTTGTCCACCGTCATCCGGTAAATATGGGTAAAGTAGGAGTTGCACGAGTTGGCAATAGCCAGGCGCAGGTTGTCGGCGTGGCCGCCCCCCGAGTGGGTACAGGCCGGCTTGCCGATGCCACAGTTGTAGTAACGTCCACCGCAACCCATCCCGAACTTAGGCGTGATAACGCCTTCATCAAGGGCCACCAATCCACCAATAGGCTTATAGGTAGAACCCGGCGGGTAAGTCCCATTGATGGCCCGGTTGAGCAGCGGCCCCGCCACATCGAGCACCATTTTTGAGTAATTCTTCTTTTTATAAGAACCGGTCAGGTCGTTAGGATTGTAGTTCGGGCCCGACACCATGGCGATCACCCCACCGGTCTGGGGCTCCAGGGCCACCACGGCCCCCACCTTATTGGCCATCAGCTTTTCAGCCAGTTGCTGCACTTCCACATCCACATAGGTGCGAAGGCTGCGCCCCGCTACAGCCGCCGTGTCCAGCAGCCCACCCTCATAGCTGCCCTGCAGGCGGTTGCGGTGGTCCTTGATCAGGAACTGCACCCCGCGCTGCCCCATCAGCACCCGTTCGTAGAAGGCTTCCATCCCACTGCGGCCCACGTAGTCACCCGGCTGGTAAAAACCGCCCGAGCGGGCAATAATGCTGGAATCTACCTCGCCCACATATCCCAGCATGTGCGCGCCTACATTGTAAGGATAGGTGCGCACGGGACGTTCCTGCAGGTAAAAGCCGCTCGGAAAACGCCACATGTTCTCCTCGAGGCGGGCATACTTTTGCGGCGTCAGCAATTCTTCGAACGACGAGGGACGGTAGCGCCCGTTGCGCAGAATGGCTTCAATCATCCGCTCCTTGAACAGGGCCGTATCGATATCCAGCAACTGGCACAGGTAGGCGGTATCCAGGTTTCTCACCTCCGAGGGGATCACCATCAGGTCGTACATCTGTGTATTGTTCAGGATGGCCTTGCCCTTTCGGTCGTAGATGATACCGCGCGGCGGGTAAACAATCTTCTTGAAGACGGCATTGTCCTGGGCCAACTGCTGGTATTTGCTCGACAGCACCTGTAGGTTGAACAATTGAACCAGGATGATGACAAAAGTTACCAGGAAGATCAGCCGGATGATATAGCTCCTCGATTGGTTAAACACAGGCATAAATGAAAGTACAAAAAGGAAATGGTATACAGTGCACGGTTTGCTATCCCAGCAAACTCTATGCAAAGTTGTGAAACTGCGCCCATCCCGCAAGATGAGATTCAGAAATTTTTTAAGACATAACCCTAAAGGGTCGTTAAAACCATACCCCTAAATCCGCCCTGGGCGGAAACTAAGAGCAAAAAGAGAAAATGGAGAAGAAAGTGAAGCAGGTGAAGTCCCTGTTCCATAGACGCTTACAACAGCAGGATAGGACTTTCCCGGAGGACACTACTTGAAGCTAAAAGCTCGCAGTTTCTCCTACGCAGTATTCGTCCGGTACTTCAAGCGGCGGGGAAAGAGCAACTCGGTAGTAATGATCAGCACCATGCTGATAGCCAGCGTAGCTCCGATCTTAATCAGGAAGGCCAGGATGTCGCCAAACTGTATCCATTCCAGCGTCACCAGGTACAGGTGGTGCAGCAGCGTAAGGATAAAGGCATACACCAGGTAGGGCGCCCAACCCATGCCGGAGGGGGAAGGCTCGTGAAAGGTGATCTCGGAGGCTTCCTTCGAGATCAGCAGGTTGATCACGAAGGGCCGCATATAAGCAATCAGCACACAGGCTGCCGCGTGCAGGCCGGGGGTGAGGGTAAAATAATCCAGTACCAGCCCGGTGAGGAACCCGATCACCAGCAGCATGAGGCGCGGCGTAGTGAAGGGCAGCCACAGGATAAACAGGAAATAAAGGTAAGGCGTGATGAACCGGTGCAGGTGCGGGATCTTGTTCAGGATGAACACCTGCACGAGGATGAAAATGGCTAATCGGAATATGTTTTTTACCAGGTCACTCACGGCTTATTGTCTTTTGTCTTGTTCTACCTTTTTTTCGGTATCCTTCAGCAGTTGCACCTGCTCATCGCGCTGCAGGTTCTCCACTACAAATACCTGCTGTACGCTGTTAAAGTTGGCCCTTGCCCGCACTTTCAGGTCGTAAAAGCCACTCCTCTTGTCCACGGCAATACTGTGTACGGTGCCGATCATAAAGGAGGGAGGATAATTGTAGGAATACTGGCTGGTCAGCACCGTATCGCCCTTTTTCACCTCCACGTCGCGGCTGATGCCTTCGAGCGTCAGGAAGCGGTAGTCCTTTTTGTCCCAGCTGATGGTGCCGCTGGTGGCCGACTTTTTCAGCATGGCCGGCACCCGCATACGCGTATGCAGCAAGCTCATCACCTGGCTGAAGTTGGGTGAAGTGTTCACCACCAGGCCAACCACCGCCCCGTTGGAGTTGAGCACCGCCATATTATCCTTCACCCCCTGGTTGGAGCCACGGTTCAGTTGCAGGTAATTGTTTTCCTCGTTTACCGAGTTGTAGACCACCTTGGCATCGCGGAAGACGTAGCGGCGCACTTCCTTCGTGCTGTCGGTCACCCGCACGCTGTCCGTTACTACCCGCTGCCCCGTATCGGGGGTATTGAGGTTGGTACGCAGCAGGTTCAGCAGCGAATCGTTCATGCGGTGCACCCGCTGGTTCTCGTCCCTTAGGTGGAAATAATCATCCACCTTGTCCACCTGGGAATTGACGCCACCGGTCATCTCGGAGGCTATGCCCAGGAAGGCGGCCCGGTGAAAGCGGTTGTAATTGAAGAGCATATACAACGCCAGCACCTGCAGCACCAGGAAGCACAGGAAAACGAAGTAGCGACGTATGAAAAGGAAGATGTTCCGCATATAACCCTACCCTTACCCTTCCATAACGAAAGGATCGGTGGCTCATTTTATAAAGGTGAATTCAATTATGTTAAAAGAATCAGGACTTAAGATACAAGGCACAGGAAAGTAGTCCCGGCAGGATCAACCTTTGTCTTGGACCTTGAGTCTTATGTCTTAACGCATTACAAAGGGATAGCGCTCGTAGTTCTTCAGCGCCAGGCCTGTACCGCGCACTACGCTCTTCAGCGGGTCGTCGGCCACGTGCACAGGCAGCTTGATCTTCTGGCTCAGGCGCTTATCCAGTCCTTTCAGCAGGGCACCACCACCGGTGAGGTACAGGCCGCGACGGTAAATGTCGGCTGCCAGCTCAGGCGGGGTTTGCTCCAGGGCCTTCAGGATAGCTTCCTCGATCTTGAAGATACTCTTGTCTAAAGCCTCGGCAATCTCCTGGTAGCTTACATAGATCTGCTTCGGGATACCGGTCACCAGGTCACGCCCGTTCACCGGGATGTCATCCGGGGGCGAGTCGAGGTCCTTCATGGCGGCACCGATCTGGATCTTGATCTGCTCGGCCGTACGCTCACCGATCAGCAGCGAGTGGTAGCGGCGCAGGGCTTCCATAATATCGGCCGTGAACTCGTCACCCGCAATCCGGATCGACTGGTCGCACACGATACCGGCCAGGGCGATCACCGTGATACCGGTGGTACCACCGCCAATATCAATGATCATGTTACCAACCGGCTCTTCCACATCAATGCCGATACCCAAGGCAGCAGCCATTGGCTCATGGATGAGGTAAACCTCCTTGGCTCCGGCCTGCTCGGCGCTGTCGCGCACGGCACGCTTTTCCACTTCGGTAATGGAGGAGGGAATACAGATCATCATGCGCCAGCTTGGGGGGAACAGGGGCTTTTTGGGATAGATCATCTTGATCATTTCCCGGATCATCAGTTCCGCAGCGTTGAAGTCGGCAATAACACCATCCTTCAGGGGACGCACGGTACGGATGCTTTCGTGGGTTTTTTCGTGCATCATTAAGGCACGCTTGCCCACGGCTAAAACTTCTTTAGGGTTGTTACGGTTTAGGGCTACGATAGAGGGCTCGTTTACAACAACTTCATCATTATGAATAATCAAGGTATTTGCCGTGCCTAAGTCAATC
>DASWYM010000549.1:0-9093 GCA_036404975.1 Chitinophagaceae bacterium | reverse complement strand
TTGTTCAGGGCTTCGGCATCTACCCAGGCTTGCAGGGGGGCAGGAGCCTTCAGTTTAAAAGAAACTTTTCTGCCTTCGGCTGCCGGCTTGAACCGCCTGTAATGGTCGAGGAGCACCTCTCGTACGTCGGCCTGCGTAAATTCGAGGGAAGAGCCCTGTATCTCTATTTTGCGAAAGTCAAGCAGTTGGGCCGTCAGGTCGAGCAGCCGGTCGGTATTGCGCTGCATGATGCGCAGGTTGTTGGTGATGGAGGGTACTTCTTCGGCGCGCTTCATTACTTTCTCCATGGGACCTTTGATCAGGGTCAGCGGGGTACGGATCTCGTGGGCTACGTTGGTAAAGAAGTCGAGCTTGGCCTGGTAAAGCTCTTTTTCCTTTTCCAGCTCCAGAAAGTCCAATTTACGGCGGTTCTTTTCTTCGGCCCGGCGGTGGTAGCTGTGGACTGCGTAATAGATGATGGCGGCCGCGCAAAGGATATATAACAGGTAGGCCCACCTGCTTTTCCAGAAGGGCGGCAGTACCTTGATGGTCAGCACGGCGGGGGTGCTGTTCCAGATCCCGCTGCTAATGGAGGCTTTGACCATAAACGTATAGGTGCCCGGGGCCAGTTCGGTAAAATAGGCCTTGCGTTTGGTTTTCAGCAACGTCCAGTCCACATCCAGGCCTTCCATCTTATAGGCATACTCGGTCATTTCGGGAGCCGTGTAGCTCAGCGCCGCAAAGTCGATGCTGAACGATGACTGGTTATGGGGCAGGGTAATGGTGGGCGTAAAAGAGATCGACCTTTTCAGGGGCGAGCCCTTTTTGTTGATGGCCAGCTCCTGGTCGTACACCTGGAAGCCGGTGATGGTGACGGGGGGCAGGTTATCGATGGGTAAGAACTCTTTGGGATGAAAACTCACGAGTCCTTTGACGCTGCCAAAATAAAAGCGCCCGGCGGCATCCTTAAAGGCCGAGTTATAGTTGAACTGGTCGCTGAGCAGGCCGTTGGCTATGGTATAGGTTTTTATCTTTTTGGTGCGGGGCGAAAAGCACACCAGTCCTTTGGACGTGCTGATCCACAGGTTCTGTGCCGCATCTTCGAGTACCGTGTACATGATGTTGCTGGGAAAGCCACTTTTGGTTGTGTAGTTGGTAAACTCGCCTTTGCGGTGATTGAGTTGCGAGAGGCCTCCTTCCGTAGCGATCCACAGGGCGCCACCACTGTCTTCAAATATCTGGTTCACGCGGTTGCCGGCCAGGGAGTGGCGACTGGCCGGTTCATTTTTGTAGTGCCCTTTCAAGGTGCCGTCCTTATCCAGGCAATACACGCCGTCGTTGTAAGTGCCGGCCCACAGCCTACCTTGGAGGTCTTCGTAGAGTGCGGTGAAAAAGATAGGGGGGACAGCGGAGAGGAGGGTGAAATCATCCCCGTTCTTATCATAGGAGTACAGGCCCCGCTCGGTGCCGGCCAGGATGGTGCCGCTGCGGGTCTTATGAAGGGTATAGATAAAGTCGCTTTGAAGGGCATGGGTGGCCGCGGCGTAGTGGCGCAGCACCCTGCCGGTTTTTACGTCCAGTACATCGAGGCCGTGGTTAAAGGTGCCCACCCACAGCTCGCCGTTGTTGATCAGCAGAGCATGGATGTTGGAGTGTGCGATCCCACTGCCTTCCTCGCCGGGGCTGAAGTGGGTAAAGTGGCCGGTCTTTGCTTCCAGCCGGTTCAGGCCTGCATCTTCGGTGCCGATCCATAGGTTGCCGTAGGGATCCTGGCAGATCTCGCGCACGGCATTGCCGCTGATGGAGTTAATGCCGTATTGCGGGAAGTATTTTTTAAAAGAGGTATACTGGCGGGGAAAATAGTTGGCCCCGCCGAAGAAGGTGCCTGCCCAGATACCGCCTTCCTTGTCGCGGCAAAGCGTGTAGACCGCATTATCGGAAAGAGAATAAGGATCGTTGTAGTTCTTTTTGAGGTTGACCCACCGGTGAGTCCTTTTATTATAGATGAACACCCCCGATTCGGTTGCGATCCAGTATTCGGTGGGGTTGGGAGCGATAAAGTCGCGCACAAAAACATCGCGCTTGCCCCCATCGTGCAGGGCCATATCGCTGACCGTAGCCGTGCGGGTGTCGAAAAGGCGGGCACCGTGCTTGGAAGTGCCTACCAGCAGGATTCCCTCCCCGCCGTTTTGCAGTGTTTCGATCCAGCGGGTGGCAGTTGCCTCTGCCGGGGTAAAGACTTCGTGCAGGGTAAAGGCATCGGTACCGGGCTGGTATTTTCCCACGTGTCCTGCCCCGGTCGTTATCCATAGCGAGCCATCCGATGCGGTACTCAGCGAGGTGGCTGGGTAGGAGCCGGGCAGGGTGAAAGCTTTCACGTTTTCGTGTGCAGGGTCGTAGCGATATATCTGCAGGCGGGCAATAAACCACAGGCGGCCCTGCCGGTCTTCCTGCACGTCGCGGACATTGGGGGGCATATTGCGCGCGATAGGTGTAAAGCTTTCGGTGGCCGCATCGTAGCGGAACAGCCCGCGGTCGGTGCCCACCCACAGGTAACCCTGGCGGTCTTCATGGAGGGAATAAATAATGTTGCCGCCGATGCTGCCTGCATCGTCCCTGTCGTGGCGGAAGACCTTAAAGGTGTAGCCGTCGAAGCGGTTGAGCCCATCTTTGGTTCCAAACCACATAAAGCCCTGGCGATCCTGCAGGCTGCAAATCACCGCATTGTTCGACAGGCCCCGCTCTACCTGGTAGTGGTTGAAATACCAGGACTGGGCCAGCAACGCAGGACCGCTAAAGACGATCAATAGTAAAGCAATTAGGACTTTTTTTCTCATGGCAAATGAGACAGTTAGCTGAAAAGTAAGAAAAATGGGTGGTAAGAGCTAAGGGTGGCGGGCAGGAATGGCTGCTAAGAAGGGAGGGTACACAAAATTTATATCCTTT
This sequence comes from Chitinophagaceae bacterium, assembly GCA_036404975.1. GTDB lineage: Bacteria > Bacteroidota > Bacteroidia > Chitinophagales > Chitinophagaceae > Flavisolibacter. The sequence goes on along the minus strand of DASWYM010000549.1, from coordinate 6,168 downwards.
ACACGATTTTTTTAAGGCCAGGAGCCTGTATAAGTCTTAAACTCAGCACCGTTAAGATGAAAAGGCTATAGGTTTTACGGTCTGAAGCGCTCTGACCAGGAAGTGCCATAGACCCTAAATAGGAAGAATCAGGAAAGATAGACCCACATAGCCCCACACTTCTTCTTTGGATGAATAGGGTGAAGGACCTTTGAGGTAGGTAGAGGAAAGAAAGTTGTGGCAGCCATCCAGGCCGGCGACTCAGAATGAGACAAAATCGAGAAAGAATGATACAGATAGGAGAAGGGGTTAAAATATTTCTCCTTCAATTTGTGAAGCACTTGGTGTGCACTGCATACTTCAAAAAATTATAACGACACGCTGCTGTATGGGAAACTCAGTATTCTCCGCTTGCTTCCTGCAGACGGCAGGACTTTCTTCCCGGCACTTGTTGCGCACACCTTTCTGTATACCCGCCCGGGTGAAAGCCAGGCGGATCAATGGTAGAAACGATTAATCCGAAATACAAAGCCATGATAAAATTCTATCAACAAAACGTACTGCTCGCGCAAAGGCTTAAAATGAAGCTCCCGCTCATTTTACTGTTTTTGTTCTGGGGCCTGCAGATGCAGGCGCAAACCAAGGTGGTATCAGGACGGGTAACCGACGCGCAGAATAATCCGATTGCGGGAGCCAGTATAACGGTAAAAGGAACCGCTGGCGGCACGGCCTCCGGTAATGATGGCACCTTTTCGCTCCAGGTGCAGCCCGGGAATGCCACCCTTGTTGTTTCGGCCGTGGGCTATGGAACCCGCGAAGTTGCACTTGGCAACCGGACTGAAGTGAACGTTGCCCTGGAAAGCGATGCCCAGACCCTCTCCGATGTGGTGGTGGTGGGCTATGGCACCCAGAAGCGCTCGCAGGTGATCGGCTCGGTGTCGCAAGTCGGCGCCAAAGAGATCAACGACCGTACCACGCCCCAACTGCAACAGGCTCTCACCGGGCAACTGGCCGGGGTAACGGTGATCCAGCGCTCGGGCCAGCCCGGGGCTCCTGGCGGCTCGATCCAGATCCGGGGCATAGGCTCTTTTGGGGCAGGCACCGCTCCGCTGATCCTGGTGGACGGTATCCCCGTGGGTTCTATGAACGACGTGGATCCCAATGATGTGGAGAACATATCGGTACTTAAAGATGCTTCGTCATCGGCCATCTATGGTTCGCGTGCTTCCAACGGGGTGATCCTGATCACCACCAAGTCGGCCAAGGGAAATAAGCTGAATATCGCCTATAATTCCTATGTAGGTATGCAGCGCCCCACCAACTTGCCTGAGTTTGTGGATTCGTGGGAGTACGCCGAATTGGTCAACGAAGCCACCGGCGGCGGTACCGGCGGCTTTACCCCCGAAGAGATCCAGAAGTTCAAAGACGGTTCGGATCCCGACAACTATCCCAATATCAACTACCTCGACGCGATCCTGAAAGATCACACCCTGCAGACGGGGCACAACTTCACCATCTCGAACAAAACAAAGAATACCGACTTCCTGGTGTCGATGGGTTATATGTACCAGGATGGCATCATCCCGGAGAATGCTTACAATCGCTATAACCTCCGCGCCAACATCGGTACGCAACTGCGGTCGAATATCCGCCTGAGTTCCCGCCTGTCGGCCATCCACATCCTCGACCGCCAGACCAATGGCCCGGCCGGCCTTGGCAACAATGGAGCTACCATGATGGGCATCATCAGCCAGGCGGTGCGCATGCCCAATATCTATCCCGCCAAACTAAGTAACGGGGATTACGGCATCGGACCGGTGGGTACCCACACCCCTATCTCGCTGCTGGAAGCCGACGGCTACTACAAGGCCCGCAGCACCGACCTGAACGGAAACCTGCGCCTCGACTGGGATGTGATCAAGGGACTGAAGCTTTCGGCTATCGGGGGCTATACGCAGGGCAACGGGCGCAACCACCGTTTCTTTGCGCGCCAGCGTCTTACCGATAATGTGACCCTGGGCCCCTCGTCGCTGGCGGTGAACACCTCCTACGACAATTATAAGACCTTCCAGCAACTGGCCGAGTACGATAAGACCATTGCCCGCCACCAGGTAACGGTGCTGGCCGGCCACTCGTTCGAAGAGTTTTACGGTGAGAACCTCTCTGCCGCACGCACGGACTTCCCCACCAATGACATCACCGTTATCGGTGCCGGTTCGGTGGATGGAATGACCAATGGCGGCGGGGCCAGCGAGTCAGCCCTGGACTCTTATTTCGGTCGCTTGAAATACAGCTTTGCCAACAAATACCTGCTGGAAGGCGTGGTACGCTACGATGGCTCTTCGCGCTTTGGCGGCGACAACAAGTACGCCGTCTTCCCCTCGGGCGCCGTAGGCTGGAGGATCTCCGAAGAAGGCTTTATGAAGGACAACTTTCCCTTCATCAGCGACCTGAAGCTGAAAGGCTCCTACGGGGTGCTGGGTAACCAGAACATCGGCAACTATCCCTACCAGCAAACCCTCGATGCCGGCCGTAACTACGGCTTTGGTCAGCGGATGAATACCGGCGTTGCCTTGGGCACACTGGTCGATCCCACCATTCAATGGGAGTCGACCCGCACCTGGGATGTAGGAGTGGATGCCAGCATCCTGAACGGCAAACTGGCGGCCAGCGCTACCTACTATAACCGCTATACCTATGATATCCTGGTGAGCCCCGGCGGCAGTGTTTCCGACGTGCTGGGTTTTGGCATCGGCCAGCAAAACTCCGGCTCGCTGGAAAACAAGGGGTGGGAGTTTACCCTCGACCACCGTAACCGCGTGGGCGAGTTCAACTATGATATCTCGGCTAACTTCTCCACGGTGGAGAATACCGTGCTGGACCTGGGTGTCGGCAATATCGTGCAGCCCAACGGCCTGGTGGGTAATGGCTCCCGCTTTATCGGCTTTCCCCTGGGCATGTACTACGGCTACCTGACCGACGGCCTGTACGTGGATGAGGAAGATGTGACTAATTATATGAAGGTCGCCGACCAGAAGGCCGTGAACCCGGCGCCTAAACCCGGCGATATCAAATACCGCGACATCAGTGGTCCCGACGGTGTGCCCGATGGAAAGGTGGATGCCAACTACGACCGCGTCAACCTGGGAAGCACCCTGCCTAAATATTCCTTTGGCCTTTCGTTGAGCGCCGGCTATAAGGGCTTTACACTGAGCACCCTGTTGCAGGGGGTATCGGGTGTGCAGGGCCGCCTGGAAGGCTTCCTGGTCAATGCCCTGCAGAGCGATGGCAATATCCAGCGCTGGGTGGCCGAGGAGCGGTGGTCGCCCGCCAACCCCAATCCCAACGCGAAGTATCCCCGCCTGGAGGTGATGAGCAATACCGGTACCAACAACACGCGCATTTCGGATTATTGGGTGAGGGACGCCAAGTACCTGAAGATGCGCAACATCCAGTTAAGCTACGCGGTACCGGCTTCGCTGGTGAGCCGCCTCGGCATGAGCAGCCTGCGCTTCAACGCTGCTGCCGAGAACGTGTTCACCTTCAGCGAATACATCCCAGGCTGGGACCCCGAGCTGATAGGTACGGTGAATGACTTCTACCCCATTATGCGCAACTTCACTTTTGGACTGACTGCTAACTTTTAAACCCACGACTCATGAAACAAACCTTAAAACATAGATCTCTTTTCCGTGTGGGCAAATGGGCCACGCTGCTGGCCCTGCTGATCCTTTCTTCCGCCTCGTGTAAAAAAGAGCTGGACAAGCAGCCCCTCTCCGAGTTTGCCGATGCCACTTTCTGGACCTCTGAGCAGAACGCCCTACTGGCCCTCACCGGTATGTACCGGGGCGGCATTACGGTGAACACCGGCGATATACGCCCTACCGACTGGTGGTCCTACTCGGGGCTGCTGTTCCTGGAGATGGCTACCGACAATGCCTATGACCGACGGGGCGAAACCCAGGCCATCAACCGCCTGACCAACGGTACCCTCGTCAACGACAACCAGCTTATTGGCGACTACTGGACCCGCAGTTATGCGAAGATTGCCCGCACCAACCACTTCCTGGAAAACGTGGGCAAGACGCCCATGGCCGAAGCCAAGATCAAGCGCATGGCCGCCGAAGCCCGCTTTATGCGTGCGGCGCAGTACTTCTACCTGTCGCAGTACTATGGCGCTGTACCCCTGGTGATCAAGGTATTGACGCAGGAAGAAGCCAACAACGTCGACAAGGCCAGCAAGCAGCAGGTGGTTGCTTTTGTGGAAAGCGAGATGGCCGCTGCTGCCGCCGACCTGCCCCGCCACAAAGACATCCCGGCGGCTGAATTCGGCAGGGCCTCCAAACAGGCTGCGCTGGCCTTCCTGGGGCGTATCCAGATGGCACAGGGCAAGTGGGCCGAGGCTGCCGCCACCTACAAGACCATCATTGACTTTGGTGATAACGCTATTGATCCCAACTACGAGAGCCTGTTCAACGGCACCAACGAGAGCAGCAACGAGATCATCTTTAGCTGTGTATACGTGGAAAACCTACTGGGCAACAGCGTAATGCACAAGACCTATATGGCCGAAAAGGGCGGCGCGGTGTTCTTCAACCCGTTGGCCAACCTGGTGGAGTCGTACGAGTTCACCGATGGCACGCCGTTCTCGTATGCCGACCCGCGCTATGATGCGGCCGATCCGCGCAGGAACCGCGACCCGCGCCTGGGCTACACCGTGCTGGTGAACGGCGATGTGCTGACCGGCATACGTTATATAAGCCACCCCGATTCAACTGCTTCCAAAGACCAGTTGACCACTACCAAGGGTGGTACCCGTACTGGCTATTCGCTGCGCAAGTATATGATCGATGGCTTTAACGGCAACATACAAGCCACCGGCAACGACATCGTCGTGCTGCGCTACGCCGAAGTGCTGTTAAGCTACCTGGAGGCCAAACTGGAGGCCGGCGACCCCATCGACCAGGCACTGCTGGACGCCACCATCAACAGGGTGCGTGGCCGGGCTTCAGTAAGCATGCCACCGGTGACCGAAACCAGTGCGACCGCACTTCGCCCCATCCTGCGCCGCGAGCGCCGCGTGGAGCTGGCCTGCGAGGGCCTGCGCCTGTGGGACCTGCTGCGCTGGAACATTGCCGGCACCACCCTGCAGGGCCGCTTCTTCGGCGCTGCCTTCCCTACGGCCAAGACCCTGCGCAAGGACGGCGCCTACAACGACCCGGCCAAGCGGTGGTTTGTGACCAAGAAGGCATTTCGTGCGGGGCAAGACGAGCAGTGGCCCATTCCGTTGGGTGAAGTAAACATCAATCCTAAGCTGAAATAAGGGATACTAATACATCATCCTTTAGGCTTGGTAAACCCGGGTCCTGCGCTGTAAGTCGCTGTAAAACATGGTGCTCTACATTCCTTACACGATAGAACACAAATGTTACAACGTTCCAGGCTGCCCGGGTTTATTATTGTTACCTAAGTGCCTGCCTCTGCACGGGTGTTTCGGTGAAGGAAGGCATTAAGATATAAATCCATATTCGTTAACGACAATTCTTGCCATGAAAAAGAGTTTGCTTCTTGTACTTCCAGTTATCCTGTTGCTGTTTGTTGCCTTTAAAGGGGGTGCCGACATCGATTTGAAAAGTTTTAAGCTGCTCTCCCTGAGCGAAGTGAAGCCGGAAGGCTGGCTGAAAAGCGGCATCCTGCGCGATATGAAATCGGGCTACCCCTCGGCGCTGGTGGAAATGCAGCCTACCCTTCGGAACCGGGTATTTACAAAGGATAAGGTCACCAACTTCTCCATTGATAAGAACGGCGACTATACCATACGCAAAGCCACCTGGTGGTGGGGCGAGCATGAAGGATACCATGCTGACCTGGTAGTGCGGAGTGCCTACCTTACGGGCGACCCGCAGCTGATCGCCAAAGCAGACTCCATTGTTCACTCCGTGTTAAGCAACCAGGAAGAAGACGGCTATATCGGTATTTACCAGAAAGGGCACCGCCTGGGCTTGTTGAAGGGGGAAAATGGTGAGCTGTGGACTCAAAGCCTGATACTGGGCGCCCTGCTGGCGTATTACGAGTTTACCGGGAAAAAAGAGGTGCTCCAGGCGGTGGAAAGAGCTGCCAAACTCACCATGTCGCAATATGGACCTAGTAAGAAGTCGTACTTTCATATTCCCGGCAACGACGGCGGCG
>DASWYM010000548.1:0-4949 GCA_036404975.1 Chitinophagaceae bacterium | reverse complement strand
GTGCTTTCCGCCCCTACTCCTCCGGGGTTGACCAGTATCCGACCAGTATCAAACCAGTATCTGACCAGTATATAACCGGTATCTATATAGATACTGGTCGAATACTGGTCAGATAGAGGGCAAATAGGGAGTATCTACCGTTTTTCGGTGAAGCTGAGGGGGTAAAAAAGAGGCTGTGGAGCAAAACAAAAAAGGAGCCGAAGCTCCTATTCATTATACGGGCCATGTCTTTTGCCACTGGAATGACTGCGCTATAACAAAAAAGCCCTTCTTTCCCTCCTGCCTATCAAATAGACTCCTCCTGGAAAAAAGAATAATACCACTGATTTTATGGCTAAAGTAAAGGTTAAAGGCCCCTATTTTTCTAACGACATTATTTTCCTGGCATATTGCGGCAGATCGTCGTTATGCCTGGGCTCCTGATGATAAAGGGAGAGTTGAACCAAAACCGGCTGCCCATTTATCACCCCGTAAGAGACGAGTTGATAAGCAAGCTTATCTTCCACTTTATACGTTAGTTTGACTCCTTTAGCCTGCTTACCCAATAAATAGATCACTATGGGCTCCTTTTTGAAATCTTTCATCTCACGGGTCATTCCGTTGATGAACTGGTCTGGCAAATAACCAAGCATTTGCTCGTTCATATAAATCCAAAACATAAAGGAGCCATCACAAGAAACCTGATATTTTGATTGGGTGGAGCAATCGTCCGGAACTTTAAACTTTTTAGAACAAAATTCTACAGAGTCAATATTGCTGGTCTGTCCCAACATTACCTGTGATAGGAAAACGCAAACGACAATTATTATAACTCTCATAAACAGTACGTAATTAGAACTTATAGTTGGCAGGCAGCCCTGCTTTTTTTTCAATTAGTATGCCCTGCCAATCGTATCAGCCGCCGCCTTCATCAGGCTGCTGGCGTCGGGGGTGTCGTGCCACATTTCCCAGAACATGATGCCGCCGGCAATGTCTTTGGCCAGCTTGGCTTTCTTCTTGACGGTGGGCTGCCCGTTGTAGTAGATCGTGTAGGGTGTGGTATAGCTCGCCGAGGTCACCACGGCCGAATCGGACAGGGGAGAGCCGCCGCGGGCCAGGATATCACGGTAGGCCAGTACGGTGCCGCTCTGGGTAATGCCCGAGGGGCGCCCGTAGGCCGGTATACCCAGCACGCACTTTTCTTTAGGCATGCCGCGGGTGTTGAGCCAATAATTCAGCACGGTGGCTGCCAGGTTATAGTCGCTGTGGTGCCGGTAGGGCGCCGATGTACTGAAATCATCATAGGCCATTACGTTGAACCAGTCGGCGTAGGCGAACACCTCGCTGCGGATGGCGTCGCGTATGCCGCCGGCGTATTTGCCGGGGGTAATGGCGGCGGTGAGATAGTATTTCCGGTCGCGGTGCAGCGAGTCGGCGAGCTCTTTCATCAGGGCCGTGAAGCTGGCGTCGGTGCCGTCGGTAGTGGTGGGGTATTCCCAGTCGATGTCGACCCCGTCGAAGCCGTACTGGCGCACCTTGCGCATCACGTCGGCGGCAAAGCGGGTGCGGCCGGTGGCGGTGGCCGCCATGGCCTTGAAGTTGGCCTGCCCGGAAGCGACATCGTTGATGCTGACAAAGACTTTGGCACCCGCCGCCCGGGCTTTGGCGATCAGCTGGGTGGCCGTGGTGGAGACGCTGGTGGGCACGGTCACCTCGCCGGCGCTATTTACATTGAAGAAGGCATAGTTCACCACGTTGCACATGCGGAACTTCACGTCGGGCACGTCGGCCAGCGCACGGTACGAGGGGAAGTAGCCCACGACGTAAAAGCCAAAGGGTGGCGGAGGCTGGATGACAATAGGTGGTTGGGGAGCGGGGACATCACTTTTCTTACAGCTTTGTATTGTTAACAAAATGGCAACCATCCATAGGGCAAGCTTTACTGATCTCATAAGGAATGAATCTGGCTGGGAAAGTTACATGAAAAGGGATTAGGGAATAGGGATTGGGGATTAGGAAAGAAAAATTCTATTGGGAAACTACCTAATCCCTAGTTCCCAATCCCTGGTCCCTGACAAGTCTCAGTTTGGGAGCCCATCTATTTTTAAGTAGGTTTGCCCAGCTTCAAAACAATCATCTACATGAAAAAAATCTTGTTTGCTTTTTTACTGAGCATCCCTATGGTGTTCCGCGCGGCAGCCGATGAAGGTATGTGGCTGCCCCTGCTGCTGGGACAACAGGTGTACAACGACATGGTGAAGAAAGGACTGAAACTTTCGAAAGAACAATTGTATAGTGCCAACAAAGCCTCCATCAAAGACGCCATCGTGATCTTTGGTAACGGCTGTACCGGTGAGATCGTGAGCTCGCAGGGCCTGAACTTCACGAACCACCACTGCGGTGACGGGACCATTGCCGCTGCTTCCACCGTGGAGCACAACTACCTGAAGGACGGCTTCTATGCCCGCTCGCTGGCCGAGGAGATCCCCGGCCGCAACCTGTCGGTTCGCTTCCTGCTGCGCATTGAAGACGTGACCAAGCAGGTGCAAGATTCGCTGAAAGGACTGGCCGGTGCCGAAAGAGCTGCCCGCCAGGCCGCCGTGCTGTCGGCCATCAACGCCCGCCTGAGCGATACCGCCCAGAAGATCGAGACCATGGTAAGTCCCCTGTTCAAGGGCAACCAATTCCTCGCATTCGTGTACCAGCGCTATAATGATGTGCGCCTGGTGGGTACGCCTCCCGAGAGCGTAGGTAAGTATGGTGGCGACACCGACAACTGGGAGTGGCCCCGCCACACCGGCGACTTTGCCGTGTTCCGCGTATATGGCAACAACGGCAAGCCGGCGCCCTACAGCGCATCCAACACGCCGCTGAAGCCCAAGTGGCACCTGCCCGTGTCGCTGAAGGGGGTGAAGGAAGGCGACTTCGCCATGATCTACGGCTATCCCGGCAGCACCAACCGCTACGAGTCTTCGTACGGCATCCAGCTGTCGACCGACATCAACAACCCCACGCTGGTGAAGCTGCGCGACATGCGCCTGAAATACATGTTCGAGGAGATGAAGAAGGACCCTGCCATCAAGCTGCAGCTGGCCAGCGACTATGCCGGTATTGCCAACTATTGGAAGTTCTTCGATGGCGAGACCAAGCAGCTGAAAAAGTACGACGTGTACGGCCAGAAGCAAAAGCAGGAAGAGGCTTTCCTGAAGTGGGCTGCCAGGAAGCCTGAGTACGCCAACATCTTTAAGGACCTGGAAGCAGCCTATGCCGCCTGGAAGCCTTATGCCCTGCACCGCCAGTATATCAACGAAGGTATCTTTGGATCACCGCTGCTGGCTTTTGCCGCTTCGCTGCAGCAGGTAGAGAACGCCATGGTAAAGCCCGGTACTTCGCAGGCTGATATTAAGAAGGCCGTGGATGCCGCCAACAACATGCGCAAGAACTTCCTGGAAGGTCACAACCGAGCTTCAGATCAGAATATCCTGGGGGCTGTGCTACGCATGTATTACAACGACGTGCCGAAAGAGCAGCACCCCATCGGCCTGTACGACGCCATCCGTAACAACTATGGGGCGCTGGATAAGAATTCCACGTACGAGAAGTACGCCGAGGAGATCTTCCGCAACACCATGATCCTGGACAACGCCAAGTGGGACGCCTTTGTGCGCAACCCCGATGCCAATGTGCTGCAGGACGACCTGGCCTTCAACCTGGCCACGGCCTTTGCCAAGAACTACCAGAGCAAATACCTGCCCAAGTACCAGCAGTTCGTGGCTGCCAATAACGAGTGGGGCCGCCTGTACATGAAGGGTATCCGCGAAATGAACCCGACCAAGGTCATGTACCCCGATGCCACTTTCACCATGCGCGTGAGCTACGGTAAGGTGGACGACTACCAGCCCCGCGATGGCGTGACCTACGACTACGTGACCACCATGAGCGGTGTGCTGGAAAAGTACAAGCCCGGCGACTACGAGTTCGACCTGCCGGCTAAATACCTCGAGCTGGCCCGCAAAAAAGACTTCGGCCAATACAAGGACGCACGCACCAATGACCTGGTGGTTGGCTTTATCACCTCCAACGACATAACGGGTGGTAACTCTGGTTCCCCGGTAATGAACGGCAACGGTGAGCTGATCGGCCTGGCCTTCGACGGCAACTACGAAGCCCTGAGCCACAAGCTGGCCTTTGACAAGGACCTGAACCGCACCATCAACGTCGACATCCGCTATGTGCTTTGGTGCATCGACAAGCTGGGTGGTGCTAATCACATCATCAAGGAGTTGACCATAAGGAAGTAAGCTGCGAGCTGCGAGCAAAACATAGTAAAGCCACCTGCCGAGTGCGGGTGGCTTTTTTGTTTGCTCTTCCTAATCCCTAATCCCCAATTCCTAATTCCTTAATAGATGATTGGCATTATCTTTATCGCTACATCATTACCTGTTTGAAAAAGCTATTCCTACTCTTAACCATAATCGGCGGGGGTGCAGCAGTGCAGGGGCAGAATGCCTTTAGCCTGGCTACGGACCTTTCGGTGCTGCGCAACATGAACAAAGACCAGGAGTTTACGGTGCTGGGCCAAAGCATCCGCTCCTACCTGCACCTGAAGCCCAAGGAATCGGTGTATGCTTCTATTGCGTATTACACTAAGGGGCAGTTTAGCAATACGGTCACCGCACTAGCCTACGACCCGGCCACCACGCCGCAGCGACTGAATTATACGGCCAGATCGAGCATACGCTACACGAACCTGTCGTTTGGATGGCTGCATTACTTTAAGGGAGCCTATAACCTGGAAGCTTACGAGGGAAAGGACACCTGGAACCTGTATGGCTCGGCAGGCTTTGGACTCCTGCTGGGAACAGCGGAAAACACGCACAGCGTGCAGGTAGATACAGCCCTGTACGAAAAGCCCCCCCTTTCGAAAGAAGGGACCGGTGAGTTCAAGCGCCTTACCCTGGACCTGGCCC
>DASWYM010000547.1:0-40706 GCA_036404975.1 Chitinophagaceae bacterium | reverse complement strand
GGAAGTAGATGTAGGATTCCGCCGGGCTCTTGATCCCCATGGTGCGGATCAGCAGTATCGCCGCCAGGATGAGGGCGATGGCAAAGTGGAGGGCATGCACCGCCACGATGACCATAAGGATCTTGATCTGCTGATGATGGGGATCGGCAAACACCTGCTGCCAGCCCCTGTATTGCAGCAGCAGGAACAGACCGCCCAGGGCCAGCAGGCTAAAGAGGCTACGGCTGAGCAGGCGGTGCTGATCGCGGGCCTTGTAGCCTCGGGCCCGGTACAACACCCAGGTGCTGGCCAGCAACACCAGGGTGCTCAGGCCAAAGGCATGGGGCACAACAAAGGGCTGGCCGTGTTCGATGACCCGTGCCTGGATCAGCTTAATGATAAGAGGGATGAACAGGATGAGCAGGGTGCCCATCAACAGGATGCACACAGTCACCATATTGGTGCGCTTGTGCTGGCCTTTATCCAGGTAGTGAAAGGTTTTGCGAAACAGGTTCATACAATAAGGTGGTTATAATCTTTCATACAATAGTCTCCGCAGGATGACAGATCAATGCGCTACCGGCCTTCGCCTTAGTGCCCCTCCTCGGTGGGTCCGAGCGGCTCGGTCTGAGGGATATAGTTGCGGCCCTCTTTGCTGTAGTCGTAGGCCCAGCGGTGCACTTCGGGGATCTCTCCCGGCCAGTTGCCGTGGCCCGGGCGGATGGGGGTGGTCCACTCCAGGGTGGTGGACTCCCAGGGGTTCTGCGACTTCAGCTTGCGCCCCTTAAAGATGGAGTAGAAGAAGTTAAAGACGAAGAGCAGCTGCACGGCGAATACAATAATGGTAATGATGGTGATGAACACGTTCAGGGAGTCGAACTGGTTGAACGAGGTCCACAGGCTAAAGTCCAGGTAACGGCGTGGCACGCCGGCCAGCCCCTGGTAGTGCATGGGCCAGAAGATAAGGTAGGCGCCGGCAAATGTTACCCAGAAGTGGATATAGCCCATGGTGTTGTTCAGGAAGCGCCCATACATCTTGGGGAACCAGTGGTAGATGCCGGCAAACATGCCAAACATGGCCGCCACCCCCATCACCAGGTGAAAGTGGGCAATGATAAAATAGGTATCGTGCAAGTGCATGTCGATCGTGGAGTTGCCCAGGAAGATGCCGGTGAGGCCGCCTGAGATAAAGATGCTTACAAAGCCGATAGCGTAGAGCATTGCCGGGGTAAAATGCAGGTTGCCCCGCCACAGGGTGGTTAGCCAGTTAAAGACCTTGATGGCCGAGGGAATAGCAATCAGCAGGGTCAGCAGCACGAAGAACGAGCCGAGGAAGGGGTTCATACCTGAAACGAACATATGGTGGGCCCACACCAGCAGCGAGAGAATCACGATGGCGAACAGGGATCCCACCATGGCCATATAGCCAAAGATGGGCTTACGGGCGTTCACGCTCATGACCTCCGACACCAGGCCCATCGCCGGCAGGATAACGATATACACTTCCGGGTGGCCCAGGAACCAGAACAGGTGCTGGTAGAGAATGGCGCTACCGCCTTCGTTGGGCAGGATCTCGCCTGCTACTACGATATCACTGAGGTAAAACGAGGTGCCGATATTGCGATCCATCAGCAACAGGATAAAGCCGGACAGCAACACGGGGAAAGACAGGATCCCGAGGATGGCGGTAAAGAACAGGGCCCAGATGGTCAGCGGCATACGGGTCATGCTCATGCCTTTAGTGCGCAGGTTCAGGATGGTGGACACGTAGTTGAGTCCGCCGAGCAGCGTAGAGACGACAAAGAGGGCCAAACTTGCCAGCCACAGGTCCATCCCGGCCTTTGAGCCCAGGTTTGCCTGACCCAGCGCGCTCAGCGGCGGGTAGGCCGTCCAGCCACCGGAAGCCGGTCCGGTTTGAATAAACAGCGAGACGATCATTACTACGCTGGAGAGAAAGAAAAACCAGTACGACAGCATATTGAGCAGGGGGGAAGCCATATCGCGGGCTCCTATCTGCAGTGGTATGAGGAAGTTGGCAAAGGTGCCGCTCAGCCCCGCTGTCAGCACAAAGAACACCATGATGGTGCCGTGCATGGTCACCAGGGAATAATAGAACTCGGGCTGGATCTGTCCGCCCCTGGCCCATTTGCCGAAGACGGTTTCCAGGATCGGGAAGGTGTCCTGAGGATAAGCGAGCTGCAAACGGAACAGCACCGAGAACAGGCCACCAATGACGGCCCATAGCATACCCGTAATGAGGAACTGCTTGGCAATCATCTTGTGATCCTGGCTGAAGATGTACTTAGTAATAAACGACTCCTTGTGGTGATGTCCGTGGCCGTGCCCGTTGCCTTCCACTACGTACGTAGCCGGTACGGGCTGAATACCTCTTGTAGGCTCCATATGCTTGTATAATTTTATCGCAGACGTTAAACAAACCAGGTGTTTCCAGGGTACACCAGATAGCCTTTCGCCACGGGACGTGCCTTACAAAGCAGGGAAGTACAAAAGCTCAGGGCCTTGCCGCAATCCTCGTTCCAGAGAATTACCGGCGCCCCGCCGTTTTCCCGTACAGGGGCTATTACATTCAAAGGGTGGGGAGCAGCGCGGAGGGTGCCCTTTTATCTGGGCTTGCAGTAACAACGCCACTCCCTGGAGGATGGGGGTTACTGGGCAATAATGCGCTCTGTTTCCGGCAATGTCGCCTCCGCGGTTACAGGGTCGATAATCTCGCGTACGCGGCTGACCCTGTTGGCGGGAAAGCCACCCAATTCGGCATGCCGGCGGACGGCCTCTTCACTGGGAGCATTGTAAATGCAGTAGATCTTGTCGTCGGTTACATAACTGTGCACCCACTGGATGCTGGGGCCAAGGTCGGCCAGTACGCCGCAGGACTTTTGCGCTACGGCCTGCAGTTGAGCATGAGTGGAAGCACCAACACCGGGGAGGTCCCGTTCAATAACAAATTTCGGCATAGCAAGAGTTTAAAAATGAGAGTAGAGTTCAACCGTATTAAAGTTAGTGAAAATAAATGGTGCATGGTGAGTGAGAAGTGCCTTAAAAAAAGATGCACCCAGGCAGCTTTCGCCACCCGGGTGCGTTGCCTAATAACACACACTAAGCGTCTTTCTGAATTGGTTGTCTATACTCTGGTAGAAACTTGAAGATTCTTTTACGCGCAGCTCGTAGCTACTCTTACATCTCCCTGATCCACTGCTGCACATAGGCCCTGGCCGTTTCGGTCACTTCCTTGCCGGCGCGGAAGCCCATCTTCCACTGGCTGCTCTTGCGCTCGTACTCGGGCTTTGTGAAATACTTTTTGCCGTTGCGTTCGGTGAGCTGGGCATCGTAGTCGATATCTTTTGTGTACTCCAGCATTTGCTCCAGGCGTTTTTTTATAAACGGTGCAGGGTCGGCAGGGTATTCCTTTTCCCACTTCTTCAGGTCTTCCTTATAGGCAGCAGTCTGGTATTCGTAACTCTGCACAGCTCCCTGGGCCATCAGCTTGATCATGGCATTGTTGGGATCTTGATACTCCTTCAGTTGCTTTTGGAACATCTCCAGGCTTTCCTGCAGGATCTTCTTCATCTCGGCATTGGCCGTCTTCATTCCTTTCTCTACGTTGGCAATGCCTTCTTTCATAGCGTCGATGTTCTTCCTGCGGATCTGGGCCTCGGATTCAGGCTGTTCAGGCTCTGTGGGTTTTTTGCTGGCGCGCAGTTGCTCGTAAGCTTTCCGGAACTCTTCGCCCTGCAGGTAGGTCCTGGTAAAGGAGAGCATATCCTTTGCCACGGTAGCACGGTCACCTGCGGCAATGTGACGGGCTTTGGAAATACCGGCGTACTGCAGGTAGCCACCGATAAAGCTCTGCTGCACGCGGGAGGCCGCATCTTTTTCCGTAAGGCCCAGCTGCTGCCATACATCGCTATAGGTGCGGTGGGTTTTAAAGGAAAGCAGGAACGCTACCGAAAGTGTAAGAACTACGGCTATGGCCATCAGCCGTATGCCGAAGAGGATGGTATCAATGAAGTGCTGTCTCATGGTTGGGGGTTTTGGTAGCACAAAGATGGCTTACCTTAACCCCGGGGGCAAGGGCAAGGTGCACCAGTTGGAGAAACCGCGGGATGAGTTGTTGAATTGGGAGCAGGCAGTGCTAGGCCGAGGGCGCCAGCTTTGAAAAGATCAGCGTATCCAGGAAACGGCCGTTAAAGTAATAGTTCTCCCGGAAGTGGGCTTCCTGTACAAAGCCTGCCCTCTCCAGGACGCGCACCGAAGCTTTATTCCCGGGGTTTACGTTGGCCTCCACGCTGTGCAGCTTCATCACGTCAAAACCGTAGTTCATTACCGCAGTAATAGCTTCACTCACCAGGCCCCGGCCCCAGTAGTTGGGGTGTAGCAGGTAGCCGATCTCGGCGCGGTAGTGCTCTTTCATCAGCCGCCAGAAGCCGATGGTGCCGATGAGGCGCGGGTCGTCGGTAAGGGAAATGCCCCAGGTGATGCCCTCGTTGCGCTCCAGCGAGTCGATGATCATCCGGATAAAGAAGGAAGCTTCACCCAGGGTACGGATCGGATCCCGGTCGAGGTACTGCATGGTCACAGGATCGGAGCGAAAGAACAGGATGTCTTCAGCGTCCCCGGACTCAATACGGCGCAGTACCAGCCGCCCGGTACGCAACACCGGGAAAGGCGTAAAGTTGACCTGCAAGCCACTTTGGCTCTCTTGTGTGCTCATGAATGCTAATGTACGCCTTTAGAAGGGACCAGGGGTAAGGGACTAGGAATTAGGCGAGTTCAAATGACCTAATGACTTAGACTTTTTGACTCTGCTCGCAGCTCGCAACTAATAGCTCGCAGCTTCATTATACTTCACATCCTCGATCATCACCTGGTACCAGGTAAGGTCGCCTTCGCGCAGCTGCCAGGTAACGGTGGAGCGCACGGGTATGCGCACGCCATCAAACTCCCGGTAAGCGCCGGGCACCACTTTGATTAGCCAGGGCTCCAGGGTGGCTCCTTCCTTACGGTCGTAGAAGCGCAGGGCCGAAAAGCTTTCCATATCGCCATCGGAGGTAAAGCCAAACACACCGGAAGCCGTGATATCACCGTAGTGCATGGTGGCCATGGCGCGGTGGGCATCCACCGGCTGCCACTTGATATAGGGTGCCAGGGCGGCAGAGGGAAACCATGCGATCTCAGCCAGGTAGCGCAGCAGCGTGCCCTGGTCCACCGTGGCGCCGCGGTTATTAGCCACCGGGTAAAGCGAAAGGGCTTTAATAAGCATGTGCCCGTGGCCATCGCGGTACAGGTCCCTGCCCATCAGGTGCAGCCCGGGAGCGGCTTTCACGTCGGCTACCCAAATAAAACCAGGCTGGTCCACCGTAAAGTACTGTTCAGCGCTTACGGGCATCCACTTACCCTCGCGGGTGGTGCGCATCAGCCCGCTCTGGTGCAGGTGCACGGTGCGGCTCACCGGATTACCCACCACTTTGGATCGGCGCAGCCATTGCTGCACCACCAGCGGTAGGGGAGCCAGGTCTGCTTCGGTAATCACGGAAGTTGCCGTGGCGCTGTCGGAAAGCACGGCTTTCACTTCCTCCCGTACCATGGTGTTGAACCGCCAGGTGCTCCAGGCGATCACCAGTACGAGGGCAATGATCACGTTGGCCAGCGTGCCCCACTTGGCTTCGGGCCAGTACAGCACAATGAGCACCTGCGAGAGCACGACCGCTCCCGTACCGATCATCCACCACCAGTCCTTTTTCAGTAAAAGGGTCACCAGGGCAGCAAGGAAGAGCACTGTGGCCACTCCCCACAGTACGCCTGCCAGGCGCACCATGGCCGCGGACAGGGGCACGATGGTCTTGCCGGTAAACTGCCCGACGGGCGCCCCGCGCAAGCCATAGAAAAAGCCGATAAGGTGGATCAGTCCGTGCAAGGGCAACAGCAGGTATAACACGCGTAACATATCAGGAGGTTTGGGGCTTTAGGTGACGCAACAGGGCCAGTCCGCTCAGCAGTCCACCCGCGGCAATGAATACATAAAATGGCAGCAGGGGATCCCAGGTACCCGACGCACTGAAGCCGGCTACAAAGGCCGTCGACAGCACCAGGCCGAGCCCGTAGGTAAAGGCCTTCACCAGCATGATGGCACCCAGCACGTACCCCCAGGGGCGGCGTTGCCACAGCAGCACGGCAGCCAGGGCGGTGGTGGGCACGATGATCGACAGGTCCAGGGCAAAGATCAGCGGCGGGGCCTCGGGCAGCTTGCCGGTAAACAGGTAGCCGATGCACTGGCTCAGCTCAAAGATGCCCAGCGGCAGCGATACCAGCACGAGGAAGGCGGCCACCAGCTTTCTCGGCGCATGGGCGTCGAAGTGCCGGCTTAGGGCTTTGATGTCTGTAGCCTGCACCACCAGCACCAGCGCGTAGATGGACAGAGAGAACAGGGCCGCGTACACCAGGAACAGGGCATTGAACTGGGCGCCGAACAGGTAGAAGGCATAGTTGTAGGCCGTGTAGCCCAGCAGTCCCATCCATACGAGGCGGGCCCGCTCCGAGCCTTTCAGCGACTGCACCAGCGCGGCGATCATCATGGGGACCACCACGAAAAGGGTCACCAGGTCGGTGCCGTAGAAGGCGTTCTCGATCCATTCCTCGTCGCGGTACAGCTCACCGAAAAAGCCGCCCGCCGCCGCTACTATGCAGAGCAGGATAATGATGGCCGTTAGCAGGGCAGCTGTCTTGAGCGGTCCTTTGTACATAGGAACTATTTTGGCTAAGCTCCGAAGCTAGCGCATGGGGCAGCCCAATGCAATGATGCCTGTCAGTGTAGAAGCTGACAGAGGGAATAGGATGAGGGATAAGTAATCAGTGATGAGTGTAAGTACTTGGTCATTAAGTCATAGAGTCAGTGAGTCATTTGATCGACCTAATTCCTACTCCCCAGTCCCTAATCCCTTCTTACAGCAGCCGGTACCCTACTCCTATCCCGAAATGCCGGATTGTGACTTCCGGCCCCGGCACCTGCATCCAAGATACCTGCGTGATGAAGTTGTTCCCATTGCCAAAGTAGCCGGTAAGGCCCACGCGGTAGCCCTCGTCGAGGTCATAGTCGCGCTCGTGGTGGCGGTGGAGCGCCACGCCGTAGGTGGCGCAGAGGGCCAGGGTAGGCGTCAGGAACACCTGCGGGCCCGCCTGGAGGGTGTGCAGGCTGCCGTTGGGCAATGCCTTGCCGTCGGGGCCCAGCCTCAGCGATTTGTCGCCTATGTACCAGTGGTTGCCACCTTCGGTCAGCAGCTGCACCCGCTTGTGGGCGAAAAACGATACGGCGGTTTGCACTCCCATGCCTGCATCGTTCAGCCCCATACCCCTTACCGCAAAGTCGAACTGCCCGGTAAAGCGCAGTGAGACCGGTTTTTCGCGCTGGGCAAAGCAGCAAAGGGTGATGAGCAGGGCGGTGAGGAGGTGCAGGGGCTTCATAAGTTAATTTGACTACAAGTTAGGAATCCGGCGGCAATGATGGATGAGTGATGAGTAATGAGTGGTGAGTAGTGAGTGGGGCAAGCTGGTACGGCGGATGTCTGTCGTTTTCTCCTCTTTCTGTCGCCTTTCTCCCGTATATGTTCCGTGCCTTTATAGGTCGAAACATATACGGGACATATACGAGACAAAGGCGGGAGAAAGGCGGGGCAAATGGGTATATCCCACGTGGCCGCTGCCGGCCTCAGGAATCTTGCCCAAAAATGGCAACGATGTCCTAATTTGGGGTTTTAAACCGCCACTAACTGTTGACGCTCTATGTTGAAGCAACCCCTGTTCCTCCTCCTTCTCTTCTTCGCCGCTTCGTGTGGACAGGACAGCACCACGGCGGTTTCGCATACCCTCAAAGACAGTGGAGCGGTGACAGCCGATGCTGCGGCGCCTCCTGCTTCGGTAGTGACCACCGATACCTCCGGCACCCCTATAAAGCACATGGCTTACAACCAGGATATAAAGGTGCTGCCGCCGGCCCTGGCCTCCTTTGTTCCCGAAGGCTATACGGCCCTGGACACCACTCCGGGTGACCTGAACCTGGATGCTTATCCCGACATGACCCTGGTGCTGAAGAAGAACGGCGAGGAAACGACTTCCGACGTGGTAGAGCACCCCGAGCGGCGGCCGCTGCTATTGCTGCTGGGTCAGCCCGGCGGTACCTACCAGCTGGCGGCGCGCAACGACAACGCGGTGTACTGCATCGACTGCGGAGGCATGATGGGCGACCCCTTTATGGATGTAGCGATAAAGAAAGGGTACTTCTCGGTGGAGCACTACGGTGGCAGCGGCTGGCGCTGGACCCGCACCATTACCTTTAAGTATTCACCCGCCGACAGTACGTGGTACCTGCATAAGGACGGTGGCGATAGCTTTCATGCCGCCGAGCTGGAAAAGGTGCAAACTACGGTGCGCACCACCAAAGACTTTGGCCGGGTGCCTTTTGAGAAATATGATATCTATGCGGAGGATTGATATGCGTTCCATTTCCACGACACGACCCTCAACCGGCAACATGACCCCTATCTTCGAAACCAACCGCCTGCGCATAAGAGCGCTCAGCCTGGAGGATGTTTCCTTCATCATCGAGCTGCTGAACACCCCCGGCTGGCTGCAGTACATTGGCGACCGCCACGTGCGCACGGAGGAGCAGGCCATCGCCTACCTGCAGAACGGGCCCCTGAAAGGCTACCGCGAGCAGGGCTTCGGTATGTGGCTGGTGGAAACGAAAGAAGAGGGCGTCCCCATCGGCATGTGCGGCATCATGAAGCGCGAGCACCTGGAGACCCCCGATATCGGCTTTGCCTTCCTGCCCGGCTACAATGGCCGGGGCTATGCCTACGAGGTGGCCTCTGCCAGCCTGTCGTATGCAAAGGAAGCGCTGGGCATTGAGAAGGTGGCGGCCATCGTCCTGCCCAACAATGCGCCCTCCATAAAGCTCCTCGAAAAGCTGGGGCTTATTTTTGTAAGGACCTTTACGTTCCCGGACAGTGAAGAGGAGTTGCTGCTCTACGGCAATGAGCCCGGGCCTGAGGAGAACCAGCCTTAAACCAATGCACCGTCATGCAGAACCCCTATAAATACGAAGACCATCTGCTGACCGAACGGCTCATTACCCGCTTCCTCACGCCGGACGATATACGGGTGTGGACGGCGTTTTTCAACGACAAGGAAGCTACGGCTTACTTCCCGCCCCTGGAGTTCCCCACGGATGAAGAAAAGGCCCGCTGGTGGATCGAACGGCAGATTACCCGCTACCGCGAGTCGCGCTTTGGCCTGCAGGCACTCATCCATAAAGAGACAAAGGAGTTCATCGGGCAGTGCGGCCTCCTCATCCAGGAGGTGGACGGCGTGGAAGAAGTGGAACTGGCCTACGACATCTTTAAAAAGCACTGGGGCCAGGGCTATGCCCCCGAGGCGGCCAGAGCCTTCCTACAGTACGCTTTTCAAAACAACCTCGCCGGTTCGGTAGTCTCTATCATCGACGTGCGCAACACCAGGGCCCAACGCGTCGCCTCGAAGTGCGGGATGGCCCGCGAGCAAGAGACCCAATGGTCTGGCATCAATGTGGTCATTTACCGCATCAGCAAAGAAAAATGGGTGCGCGACCGCGCCGGCCTGAGCCTGTTGCAATAGGTATGGAGAAAGCGGAGCGCATCCGGCAACAATATCTAAAACGAAAAAGCTAAAGAGCCCTTTCTCTTCCTAATCCCTAATTCCCAATTCCTAATCCCTTCTCTATAACACTCCATCCCCCACTTCCCCCAATTCATCCACTTCCTCCTTGCCTCCCCCTGTAACCTGCGGTAGTTTTATGGTGTCATACGATTAAACCAGATGCCATGACTCCACTTCACCCTGCCGATTTAAAAACGCTGACCCCCGGAACCAAAGTGCTGTTCGCCACGGTGCCCGCCGACGGGCACGTGGCCCCGCTCACCGGCCTGGCCGTCTACCTGCAGTCCATCGGCTGCGATGTGCGCTGGTATACTTCCACCGCTTACCAGGCCCGCATCGAAAAGCTGGGCATCCCCTTCTACCCCCTGGTGAAGGCGCTCGACCTTGCCGGCCCCAATATCAACGAGGTGTTTGCCGACCGCGACAACCACACCGGTATGGTAGCGAAGCTGAACTACGATATCATCCACGCGTTCGTGAAGCGTGGCCCCGAATACTTCGAAGACATCAAGGCCATCTATATGGACTTCCCCTTCGATGTGATGATCGCCGACCTCACCAATACGGCCATCCCGATGGTGAAGGAAGTGATGAACATACCGGTGATTGCCGCCGGCATCGTGCCGCTGGCCGCCAGTTCCGTCGACCTTCCCCCGGTGGGCCTGGGCATGACACCATCCGACACGGTGATCGGTCGGGCCAAACAGAATGTCCTGCGCTTTATGGCCGACAAGTTTCTCTTTGCCCGCTCCAACAAGGCGCTGAAGGACATGCTCGCTTCCTATGGTATCGACTGCGATGGCTCCAACATCTTCGACGTCATGATCCGCAAGGCCTCGGTGCTGCTGCAGAGCGGTACGCCGGGCTTCGAATACAAGCGCAGCGACATCGGCCGCCACATCCATTTCGTAGGCCCCCTGCTGCCCTATACCGCTTCCCATTCCCCCGAATGGTACAGCGAGAAGCTGGCCCGCTACGACAAGGTGATCCTCGTGACCCAAGGCACCGTGGAGAAAGACGTGGAGAAGCTCATCGTGCCAACCCTGGAAGCTTTTAAAGAAACCAACTGCCTCGTGGTGGTGACCACCGGTGGCGCGCGGACCGAAGAGCTGAGGGAGCGCTTCCCCTACCACAACATCATCATCGAGGACTATATACCCTTCGACAGCATCATGCCTTACGTGGATGTGTATGTTACCAACGGAGGCTATGGCGGTGTGCTGCTCGGCATACAGAACGGCCTGCCCATGGTGGTGGCCGGGGTGCACGAAGGCAAGAGCGAGATCTGTGCCCGCGTGGGCTACTTTAAGCTGGGCGTCAACCTGCGCACCGAAAAGCCAAAGGCAAGGCAAATCCGTAAAGCCGTAGAGCAAGTGCTCTCCGACAACACCTACCAGCACCATGCGCGCCGCCTGGCCCGCGAGTTTGCCACCTACCAGCCCGGCCCGCTGAGCGCCCACTATATCGCCGCGGTACTGAACAAGAAGAAGGCCCCTGCCATCGAGCCCCACTTCGATTTCAAGGTAGCCTGAAAGTTGACCAACTAACAATTCTCATATACTCATCAGCAGCGAACCAGCCCCGTAAGGCTGGTTTTTTCGTGAATGGTGAATGGTGAATGAGGAGCCATCACAGGAAAGAGTACAAATCCTATGAACAAAAAGCCCTTAGTAGTCTCTTGTACTAAGGGCTTTGTCCTGTAAAGTATGTTGATCTATAAGCGACCAGGCTAGCAGCTAGAATCTGACAGCTAGCAGCTCCTAATAATTCACTACCTGCTCCTCGATCGCTTCGGGCAGCTCGCGCCATTCGTACTGCTGGTTGCGCAGCTGGGGCTCGAAGCCCGCTTCGTGGATGGCCTGCTGGATCGAGCGGGAGGTAAAGCGGTGGGGGGCGCCGGCCGCGCTCACCACGTTCTCCTCGATCATGATGGAGCCGAAGTCGTTGGCGCCGCCGTGCAGGCAGAGCTGGGCGGTTTGCTTACCCACTGTGAGCCACGAGGCCTGTATGTTTTTCACGTTGGGCAGCATGATGCGCGAGATGGCGATCATGCGCAGGTACTCCTCGGGCGTGGTCAGGTTGTGCACGCCGCGGATACGGGTCAGCAGGGTGTCCACGTCCTGGAAGGTCCAGGGAATAAAGGCAAGGAAGCCCTTGGCGCCCTCCGGCTTTTTGGCCTGTACTTCGCGGATCTTCACCAGGTGCTCGAAGCGCTCACGCACCGTCTCCACGTGGCCAAACATCATGGTGGCCGAGGTGGTGATATCCAGCTTGTGGGCCTCATGCATGATGGCCAGCCATTCGTCGGCGCCGCACTTGCCTTTCGAGATGAGGCGGCGCACCCGGTCCACCAGGATCTCGGCGCCGGCACCGGGCAGCGAGTCCATACCCGCTTCCTTCAGGGCCTTCAGCACCTCATGGTGGCTCTTATTCTCCAGCTTGCAGATGTGGGCCACTTCGGGCGGCCCCAGGGCGTGCAGCTTGATGGTGGGGAACTCCTGCTTGATCTGCCTAAAGGTGGTGGCGTAGAAGTCCAGGCCCAGCTCGGGGTGGTGGCCACCCTGAAGCAGCAGCTGGTCGCCGCCGTATTGGATGGTCTCCCGGATCTTCTCCCTATAGGTGGGCATATCGGTGATATAGGCTTCGCTGTGGCCGGGAATGCGGTAGAAGTTGCAGAACTTGCAATTGGCAATGCACACGTTGGTGGTGTTCACATTGCGGTCGATCTGCCAGGTCACCTTTCCGTGGGGGACCTGCTTTTTGCGCAGCTCGTCCGCCACGAACATCAGTTCGGCCAGGGGCGCCTGCTCAAAAAGAAACATGCCTTCTTCAATACTCAGGAACTCGAAGCGTAGCGCTCGGTCGTAAAGCTCTGCCAGTGTCATAGGGCGCAAAGTTACGGGCCCTTGGGGGTATACCCAACGGGTGGGGGCTGAGTTTTATCATAGAATTAGGGAGCCGTTAACCTCCGTGCAGCTACCGGGTTAAACGGTTGGCCAGGTGTATCAGTAAATATGGTGTGACAGGTAGTCAAAAAGCCGGGGGCTGCTGTGGCAACCCCCCGGCAAAGACGTTAAGGACATCAATTCCCTGGCGAAAACTGATTACTGGTACTCAGGTCCTACGATGGTAACCTTGTCTATCTCATCGCCCAGTTCTATTCCTAGCTGAACAGAAACATCCTGTGTAAATAGGTAGTGAAGGCCACCGTATAACCTGGAAATAGAAGCTTCCTGGCGCAATTCACTTAGTGTGCTATACTCCCGGGCAGCCAATCCCCTCCAGGTATAGACATCATCCGTTACCGGAACATCACCAAACTCGTTGATTAATACTTCGATAACAGGACCATAAACAGACATCAATCCTGAGGTATACTCCGGATAAGCTGGTGTGGCTAAAAGAGGAGCCCAGTTCCCTTCCGGATCTATATGCTCGTTGATGTAGGTAATAGGCCGAATAAGGTTGTAGTAATATTTTGACCGGAAGACAATAATGGGACCGTCCTTCAAGGCGATGCCTGTTTTGGCATACACTTCGGCCGCCTTCCAGAGCCCTGCCTGATGACTCTCCAATACCTCTGTTACAATAGAGAGCAGGTGGTGGGGTCCTGGATATCCTACTCCAACTCCACCCACATCGGCCCAATAACGAGCGGTGGCTATCTGCGCAGGGTTCTGACTATTCCCAATGTCGTACACTTCTTTGGCGGCCTGGTAGAAAGCGGAAGAAGGATCCTCAGAATAAGGAATGGGTATAGGAGGCGCCAACGCTTTCAGGGAATACTTCAGGAAAGGCCTTGACTCCCCTAAATACGCAAAAGCAATTGCCGGCTCACCCTGCGGCGTAAGGGAAGTTGGCACCCAGGCACCCGGAAAAACCGGAGGAATATATCCTGCGCTGGAGGCCGTGAATTCATCGGTGAGGGACCAGTCGTAGATAGCCTGGGCCACGGCGTATCCAAAGTCGCGCGAACGTTGCAGCACCTCTTCAGATGCCATGGACTTGAATTGATTGTAGTTGGCGGCTTCGCGCGCATTAACGCTGGCTACATTAGCAGCGGTAAGCCCTGTAGAGCCTGTTAAAAAGAGTTGGAACAAACGGGACAGCGCCGCATTGGCAGAAGCACTCCACAGGTAGTCTTTCGACATGTCCGGTTTGGGCATAGCCGGCATTTCGTACAATTTAGGCGACAAACTTGACCCTCCATTAATACCGGGTTGTACCGATTCGAACAGGCCTACGCCAATGTACGCGAAGTTCCGGAAGTTAGTGGGTGGGGCTGCAGCAGGATTTGCCAGTTGAATTCCTGCTATGAATTTATACCATTCGTACACGAAGTCGGCGCTTTCCGTACTGGGCTTTGCCACCCTTTTTTCTGCCTTTGAAAGTTCTGACATTTGATCGGTCTTTTGGCAACCATACAGGGTGCCGAAAAACAGGAAGGCAATGAACAGTTTAATGCTGAAACTGTTCCTGGTTAGCAGTAGTTTCATGTTGATTAATTTTTGAAGTAATTGAAGAGTGAATGTTATAGAGACTGGAACCCTGATATAGGAAGCTACACCAGTAGAATAAAACGTACCGGCTCGAAGCAATGCTATTAGGTGTACATATATTTAAAGTTAGTGTGGTGAATAAATAGGTATTCAATCCATCTTCATGAGTATACGCTTACTAAGTGCAGATCAAGAGGTAGCAGGATCAGTAGAATTCCGGGTGGCGTACGATAGACGTATTCACTAAAAGGAAGGAGGCCTTTCTGGCTCACTGCAGGAACAGGCTTTTCCTATTTCCGTGAGGGTGCGTTTGTGTAACTATCATTTAGATCGATCAAAGCCAATAGAAAAGTAAAGATTGTTTAGAAGGGAGTTTTTATACCGAACGGATGTAAAGGCGTTATGCTTAATCTAAAGGTAGTAATATATTTTTTAATATCTATGTATATAAATACAGGGAGAAGAAAAACAAAAGATAGTTGCCAACAGTAATCAGCGCAAAGAAGACATGGGTATAAAATGCTCTATAGGGCCTGTTTTCAATGGGCTTTGCCTTCTTGATCCGGAAGGGAAAAAAAGAACCAATCCTATGGTTAGCGCCATCAGGATAATTGAAAGTATAAGTTGCTGCCGGAAAATGTAGGTGCTTTGACTTGTATCTAAAAGGCTAAATATCAAAATACCGTAAGGGAATCTTATTTCGGATACCTGCGGTGCTGGCTTATTTTGTATCCAGTATATCGTTTAATTTTCATCGCTTACACCCTGGTTCTTCAGTTGTTCCACCAACAGGAGGTTGGTGATCTTTGCCTGTCTTCTTTGCTCTTTTTGTGGCAGCTCTTATAGCTACTCTTACAAGAAGGTAGCCAACCAGAATGATCATTATAGGCGTTAAGATCATGAGCAGGATTGCAGAGAGACCTGGAAACCAGTCTGTATAAGCAGTTTGAAGTTAATACATGTGAGGTGCTAAATTTGGTTAAAGGTATTGGGCTCAATACGGATTTGCAAGTTGACGGTGGCCTGCCCAGGCACCAACTCATCCTACTCTTTCAAACTCAGAATAGTCTGCTGCCCGGGCAGCTGTGGTAATTATGAGCTTGTTGCCTTCAATGCGAATGTCCATGCCCTGGTAGGGGTTCGGCGAGTGATTTTCTTATAGTTTCTCTTTACGCTCCCACCGTGCCGGTCCTGACTTGCCCGGCCCGCTTGTAATGGGCAATGATCACGCCGCTGGGTGTCACGGTACTTTCCGCTAATGTGAAGGCTGCCGGAATGGGGCCATCGTCAAACAGCTTTTTTCCCTGCCCAAGCGTCAGCGGGTGAATCATGAGCCAGAGCTCGTCGACCAGGTCCTTCTTAAGGAGCCCCTGCACAAGCTTTCCACTGCCCCAGACCTGGATGTCGGAACCTTTGGAAGCCTTTAGCTTTTCGATATCGGACAGGCTCTGGAGGAAAACGGATCCCTTCCAATGGGACTCGTTCATGGTGGTGGACAAGACGTATTTCGTGACCTCATTGATACCCGGCCATATACTCTCATGCTCTGGCCAGTAGTTCGCCCAAATCTCAAAGGTCTTTCTGCCCAAAAGAAGATCTGCAGGTTTCATGAGTTTTTCCATAACCTTACCCGCTACTTCATCATCATAAGGTGCCACCCATCCTCCATAGTTGAAACCTCCCGATGGGTCTTCCCCAGGGCCACCGGGTGCCTGCATCACTCCATCTAAGGTGATCATTGATAACACAATTATTTTTCTCATGGTATCTCTGTTTTATAGTACTACAAATTTCGTTCATAAATAAAGAGTCGTTGCAGTGTGAATCCGGCAATCATAGGGGCTGAATGCGACAGTTTTGGCAGTTACAACTCAGTAATAGAGCTTGTGCCAAAGCATGACCGCTATTGGCACAGGGATGTTTCTGTCAGTGGCGGCATTCCGAGTTCCGTCAGCTTGCTTAAAGGTATACAGCTTATCAGGGATTTGTTATCTGGCTGTGGTCAGGTACCCGAAACGGCTGAACCCGCCAGTGTGAGGCGTTGTATTCTTATAGGGCAGTTTAGTTTAGGTATTCAGAGGAACAGGGTAGAAGACTACCTGAGTTCTGCCTGGTCGTAGCGTTATGGCCAGGGGCGACTTCCCCACGGTGCTGGGATGAGTTTTATACTGGTGAAAACCCCATCCCGGCAGCTCCGGGACGGGGTTTTAGATAATGGGAAAGAAAGCAGGTTATTGGTAGCAGTGGAACTGCCTCTGGTTGCGCTCCTCTTGCTGCCGCTTTGCCATAAGGCATCCGGCCTACTATGCTGCTTTGCACAAAAAGCGAAACAAGCTTATTTGCCTACCTTACGCCTGTTGCTGGTCATTCTGGCTAACCATCCAGTTGATGCCGAACTTGTCGGCAAACATCCCGAAATAGTCGCCCCAGAAAGTCTGGCTCATCGGCATGGTCACTTTCCCGCCTTCGGACAATGCGTTAAACAGCCGGTCGGCTTCTTCTTTGCTGTCGGTGTTGATGGAGATGGAGAAGTTGTTGCCCTGTTGGAAGGAAGGCGCCCATTCGCCGCCGGTGTCGCTTCCCATAAGCATGGTTTCTTTACTGATGGGCAACGAAACGTGCATGATCTTGTTTTCCATTTCCTGCGACAGGGGTGGCATGCCTTCCTGGGGTGGCATGTCTTTAAACCGGCCGATGTAGGGAAACTCCCCTCCAAATACGGATTTATAAAAGTTAAAAGCTTCTTCGCAGTTGCCGTTGAAATTGAGGTAAACGTTTACGGTAGTCATATTGATGGTTTAATTAGTGGCTAAAAACAGGGTGGAAGGGGTGCACAATAATAGGCGATTTTTCCTTGCTTATAGGAGCAATGCGCAACAAAAATTACAGTTGGTTCCTGCAGCGCCCGGAACAGGACCCGGCCAGCCTGGCATCAATAGGTGTTGACTGTAACAGGGATGGATATACTGGCCGGGGCGGCTTGCTGATCGACCGGGGCCTGGCTATGCGGTGATACCGGGAATTGGAAAATCAGAACGCCCCCTGCAGCGCGCTGCTCCTGCTGCAAGAGGTTTTATCCCGCCGCCAGGCCGCTCTCCAGCTTCTATCTGACGCCTAAGTCACCCCCGGGTGACGTCCAGGTAGCAGTATGGCAATAGTACCCCAATAGTACTGCAATAGTACTGCAATAGTACTGTAATAGTACCCTTATAGTACCTTTTGCTATGTACTGTATCCCTGCTATTGCTGTACTATTGGGGTACTATTGCAGTACTTCTGCAAGGCCTTTACTACGGGATTACCCTGCCGTCACCGGGCCACAGGACCAGGGACTACTGGATTATGGTATTGCTCCCATCCGGCCTTGCGGGCGGCCAGCTGGCCGGACGGGGACCATGGCCCTCCTTTGGTGTTTCCCATTTCCCGTCTCCCCTCCCCGCTCACCCCTCCCCTTTGACGCTCAGCTATTTCCCCTTGTCAAAGCGCCCGCATTTTCGTACATTACCCTTGCAACACTTTGATTCCCTGTGCAGTCTTATTAATGCCACCTATTGCTATATGCTAAGACCGGTCCTGTTCATACTCCTGTTTTTCCCGGCGGTCGCCACCACGGCCCAGGAAGAATTCATTACCCCTTCGCGGTTCATCACCCGCATGCCCTTCCGTCAGATGACCGGCGGGGTGATCCTGATGAAGGCCCAGCTGAACTCCTTCCCCGACACGCTCAACTTTATCCTCGACACCGGCAGCGGCGGCATCTCGCTCGACTCCACTACGGTCGAGTACTTCAAGCTGAAGCCCGAGGCCTCCAACCGCACCATCCGCGGCATTGCCGGCATCCGCAACGTGTCGTTCCTCTACAACCAGAAGCTGCACTTCCCCGGCCTGACGGTAGACAGCCTCAACTTCCATGTGAACGATTACGGCATCCTGACGGCGGTGTACGGCGAGCAGATCGATGGCATCATCGGCTACTCGGTGCTCAGCCGCTATATCCTCAAGATCAACTTCGACTCCACGCATATCGAGTTCTGGACCCGGGGGGCGATGAAATACCCCCGCGGCGGCTACCTCTTCCGGCCTTTCATCTCCACCCTGCCGGTGCAGTCGGCCCGGGTGCGCGACGACAAGGCCCTGGAAGCCCGCTTCCTCTACGATATGGGCGCAGGGCTGAACATGCTGCTGACAACCGACTTTATCCAGGACAGCTCGCTGCTCAGCAGTAAACGCAAAATGTGGGTGAAGGAGGCCGAGGGGCTGGGTGGCAAGATCGACATGCACATGACGGTGGTGAAGGAGGTAAAGCTGGGGCCCTACAAGTTCCGCAACGTGCCGGTGTACGTGTTCGACGACAACTACAACGTGACCTCCTATCCCTATATGGGCGGGCTCATCGGTAACGACCTGCTGCGCCGCTTCAACGTGGTGCTGAACTACGAAAAGCGCCACTTCTACCTCACGCCCAACAGCCACTTCAACGACCCCTTCGACTACTCGTACAGCGGCGTGGAGCTCTACTACATGGATGGCGAGATCCTGCTGGGCGACGTGGCTAAGGGCTCGCCGGCCGAAAAGGCGGGGCTGAGGGAAGGCGACGTGGTGGTGGCGGTAAACCGCAACTTCGTGCAGAACCTGCAGCTTATGAAGGCGGCCCTGCAAAATACCAACGGCACCATCCGCCTGATCATCCGGCGCGATGGCGAGCTCCTGGATTTCGACTTCAAGGTGAAGAACATCCTGCGCCACTAGGGCAGTTATGGGCGCGCTTTTCAGTACTTTTACAGGCATTTTCGGGAAAAGAAGCTGCAAGCTTCAAGCTACAAGCTGCAAGCAAGGTTGAAGCTTGTGGCGTGAAAATGGTAGGTTGGAAATAAAAACAGATCACTCATTAAATCATTTACTCTGTGGTAAATTATGAACGTTTTACACTCTCCAACGGGCTGAGGGTGATTGTGCACCAGGATACGTCCACCCCTATGGCGGTGGTGAACGTGATGTATGACGTGGGCGCCCGCGACGAGGATCCTTCGCGCACCGGCTTTGCCCACCTGTTCGAGCACCTCATGTTTGGCGGCTCGATCAATATCCCCGAATACGACGACCCCCTGCAGATGGCCGGCGGCGAAAACAACGCCTATACCACCAACGACCTGACGAACTATTATGTACAGCTGCCGGCCGAGAACCTGGAGACTGCCTTCTGGCTGGAGAGCGACCGCATGCTGTCGCTGGCCTTCAGCGAGGAGAGCCTCGAGGTGCAGCGCAAGGTGGTGATGGAGGAGTTCAAGGAACATTACCTCAACAAGCCCTACGGCGACGTGTGGCTGAAGATGCGCGACCTGGCCTACACCACCCACCCCTACCGCTGGATGACCATCGGCAAGGAGCTGTCGCACATCGAGCACGCCAGCCTGCAGGACGTGAAGGACTTTTTCTTTAAGTACTACCGCCCCAACAACGCCATCCTGGTGGTGGCGGGTAACGTGACGACGGAGCAGGTGCGCGAGCTGGCTGAGAAGTGGTTCGGCCCCATCGAAAGCGGTGAGAAATACGTGCGCAGCCTGCCGCAGGAGCCGCCGCAGACGGCCCCCCGCTTCACCGAAGTGCATGCCAGTGTGCCGCTCGACGCCCTGTACAAGACCTGGCACATCTATCCCCGCATGGATCACCGCTACTACGTGGCCGACCTGATCACCGACGTGCTGAGCGGTGGTGGCTCCTCACGCCTGTTCCAGAGCCTGGTGAAAGAGCAGAAGCTCTTCTCCAACATCGAGTGCTACCACTTCGGTACCGTCGATGCCGGCCTGCTGGCCATCGATGGCAAGCTGGTGAAGGGCGTGAAGATGGAAGACGCCGAAAGGGCCGTGGCCGCCGAGCTGGAGAAATTAAAGAACGAAAAGATCTCCGAGGCCGAGCTGCAGAAGGTGAAGAACAAGACCGAGAGCACCATCTCGTTCGAAGACATGAGCGTGATGAACCGCGCCAACTCGCTGGCCTTCTACGAGCTGCTGGGCGATGCCGCGCTGATGAATACCGAGCTGGAGCGCTACAACGTGGTGACGGTGGACGAGATCCACGAGGAGGCCAACAGGATCTTCCGGGAGGAGAATAGTAATACGATTTGGTATATGTCAAAAAGCTAGGAATTAGGGATTAGGAGGAATTAGGTCCCGATAGCTATCGGGATGGGAATTGAGAATTAGGGAGAGAGAATAGTTTTAACCATTGAATAAAAGCACTAAGGATATAGAATGAAAGTAGCAACAGAAAAACTGGATCGCAAGCAGGCGCCCCCAATCAAAGACGCGGTGGACCTGACCCTGCGGTTGAAACCCTACGAGAAATACGTGCTGCGCAACGGCGTACACGTGTATGCGGTAGACGCCGGCGCCGAAGAGGTGGTGATGCTCGACTGCGTGTACCTGGCGGGCAACTGGTACGAGGAGAAGAACCTGGTGGCCGCCACCACGAACTTTATGCTGAAGAACGGTACCCGCACCAAGAGCGCCTTCCAGATCAACGAGCATTTCGAGTACTATGGCTCGCACCTGAACCGCAGCTGTTACAACGAGACGAGCACCCTCACGCTGCACAGCCTCACCAGGCATCTGCCCGAGCTGCTGCCGGTGGTGAAGGAAGTGCTGACCGACTCGGTGTTTCCACAGGAGGAGCTGGAGGTGTACCGCCAGAACATGAAGCAGCGCCTGAGGGTGAACCTCAAGAAGAGCGACTTCGTGGCCAGCCGCCTCATTGATGCCTACCTCTATGGCGAGGAGCATCCCTACGGCCGCTACAGCCGCTTCGAGGACTTCGATGCGCTGAACCGCGAGGAGTTGGTGGACTACTACAACCGCTACTACCTTAATGGCAAGCTGGTGATCTTCGTGGCGGGCAAGCTGCCAAAGAACATCTTCCAGTTGCTCGACGATAACCTCGGCGACCTGGGCAATGCGCACGTGGCCCTGGCCGATATAGTGGCCAGGCCGGTTGCGGAGCGCAAGTACCGCGTCACCAACGACCCCAACGGGGTGCAGGGCGCCATCCGCATGGCGGCACACTTCCCCAACCGACACCATCCCGACTTCCAGAAGGTGCAGGTGCTGAACAACCTCTTTGGTGGCTTCTTCGGCTCACGCCTGATGAGCAACATCCGCGAGGAGAAGGGCTACACCTACGGCATCTACTCCTACCTGCAGAATCACATTCAGCAAAGCGCCTGGGTGATCTCCACCGAGGCGGGCCGCGATGTGTGCGAAGCCACGGTGGCCGAAGTGTATAAAGAGATGGAAGTGCTGCGCAACGAGCCCATCGAGGAAGACGAGCTGGCCTTGGTGCGCAACTACATGATGGGCAGCATCCTGGGCGACCTGGACGGTCCCTTCCAGATCATCAACCGCTGGAAGAACATCATCCTCAACGGGCTGGATGAGAATTACTTCTACAACCAGATCGAGACGATCCGCACCGTGCCGGCCGACGAACTGCAGCGCCTGGCCCAGAAGTACCTCGTGCCGGAGAACTTTTATGAATTGGTAGTTGTCTGAACCTTGATTGGGGAGGATTTGAAGGATTGGGGGGAGAAGAGAACCTGGATATAACTGGAATGGCCACCTGAAAGCGGGTGGCCTTTTTTCTTCCTGCTTGTAGCTTGTGGCTTGTAGCTTGCAGCTTTAACTTTGCACAAACCTTTCCCAATGGGATTCATTCTGAAGATCCTCATCACCGCCACTGCCGCTATCATCGCTGCCTACTTCCTGCCGGGCGTCATGCTCGACGGCCTGGCCACCGCCCTTGTTGTGGGCCTCATCCTTTCGCTGCTCAATGCCTTTGTAAAGCCGGTACTGGTGCTCCTCACCATCCCCATCACCATCCTCACGCTGGGACTTTTCCTGCTGATCATCAACGCCATACTGGTGAAGGTGACCGACTATTTTGTCGACGGTTTTGCCGTGAGCGGCTGGGGGACGGCCATCCTTTTCAGCCTTATTGTTTCGGTGGTGACTTATCTCCTGGAGGCCCTTGCCGATAGGGATTAAAGCAGCATCTTTGGCATATGGACTTTCAGCGTAAGGATCTGACCAATAAACAACTGGCGGAAATCTACCGCAACTTATTGTGGCCGCGCCTGATCGAAGAAAAGATGCTGGTGCTGCTGCGCCAGGGCCGTATCTCCAAGTGGTTCAGCGGCATCGGCCAGGAGGCTATCTCCGTGGGGGCCACCATGGCCCTGCAGCCCGACGAGTGGATTATGCCCCTGCACCGCAACCTGGGGGTGTTCACGTCGCGCGGCATGCCGCTTAGCCGCCTGATCAAGCAGTGGCAGGGCGCCCAGGATGGCTACAGCAAGGGCCGCGAGCGATCCTTTCACTTCGGAGCCCGCGACCACCACATCTGCGGGATGATCTCTCACCTGGGCCCGCAGTTGGCCATAGCCGATGGCGTGGCCCTGGCGTATAAGCTACGCAAAGAAGAGAAGGTGTCGCTGGCTTTTACCGGCGACGGGGGCACCAGTGAAGGCGACTTCCACGAAGCGCTCAATACGGCAGCTGTATGGGACCTGCCCGTTATCTTTATCATTGAGAACAACGGCTACGGCCTTAGTACGCCGGTGAACGAGCAGTACCGCTGCGCCCAATTGGCCGACCGGGCCAAAGGCTACGGCATGGAGTCGGTGGTGATCGACGGCAACAACGTCCTGTCGGTGTACGACACCATCAAGGGCGTGCGCGACTACTGTATCCAGAACCAGAAGCCTTACCTGGTGGAGTGCATGACCTTCCGCATGCGGGGGCACGAAGAGGCCAGCGGCACGAAGTACGTGCCCAAACAGCTCTTCGACGAGTGGTCGGAGAAAGATCCTATTAAGAACTACGAGGAGTTTCTTATCGCCGAAGGCGCTCTCACTATAGAAGACATCGAAGCCATCCGCAGTGAGCAGAAGGTCCGGATTGAAGAGGAGCTGAAGTACGGCTTCGACAGTGCGCCCATCGTGGTGAAGACAGAGAAGGAACTGGCCGATGTATATGCCCCACGGGTGAAAGGTGATAAAGATCTTTCCATCATAGAAGATCACTCACCATTCACCACGCACCACTCACGCTCCCTCCGTCTTATCGATGCCATCAAAGAAGGCCTGTTCCTAAGCATGGAAAAGCATCCCAACCTCGTGCTGATGGGACAGGACATTGCCGAATACGGCGGCGCCTTCAAGATCACCGAGGGCTTCGTGGAGAAGTTTGGCAGAGAGCGGGTGCGCAACACACCCCTCTGCGAGAGCGCTATCGTGGGGGCCGCCCTGGGGCTGAGTCTCGAGGGCTTCAAGAGCATGATGGAGATGCAGTTTGCCGACTTCGTGACGGTAGGCTTCAACCAGATCATAAACAACCTGGCTAAGATCCACTACCGCTGGGGGCAGAACGCCGACGTGGTGATCCGCATGCCTACGGGTGGAGGGGTGGGGGCCGGTCCCTTCCACAGCCAGAGCAACGAAGCCTGGTTTGTGCACACGCCGGGGCTGAAGGTAGTATACCCCTCCACGCCCATGGACGCCAAGGGCTTGCTGATTGCGGCCCTCAACGATCCCAACCCGGTGCTGTACTTCGAGCACAAGGCCCTCTACCGCAGTGTGAGCGGCCCGGTGCCGGAAGGCTACTACGAGGCGGAGATCGGCAAGGCGCGCGTCGTGCAGACGGGCGACGACCTCACCATCATCACCTATGGCGCCGGCGTGCACTGGGCGGACGACTACGCTTCGGAGCATCCCGAGATATCGATCCATATCCTCGACCTGCGCACCCTGCTGCCGTTGGACTACGAAGCCATCCGGGCGGCGGTGAAGCGAACCGGCAAGGTGCTGCTCCTGCACGAGGATACCTTGGTGGGCGGCATCGGCGGCGAGATCAGTGCCTGGATCTCGGAGCACTGTTTCCAATACCTCGACGCCCCCATCATGCGCTGCACCTCGCTGGACACCCCCGTCCCCTTCAATACCGAACTGGAGCAGAACTTCCTGGCCAGGGCCAGGCTGCACGAGACGGTGCAGAAGCTGGTGAAGTACTAGGACGTGAAACGTGAAAAGTGAGACGTGAGAGGGGAGTCCATAATTTATGGTCCATGGTTTATAGCCGTGTCTTACAGAAGGAAGCGTTCTATTGAAGAGACCTGGTCATCACTGATTACCCCCTCCTGGTACCTCCCGGAGTCGTAGCCGAAGGGGGCGGTCGGACCATAACTCCTTCTCCGCGTACAGCTTATAGCGTACCGCGTGTAGCTTCTACGGGGCTTTCTACTCATCACTGATCTCTCATTACTCATTGCGTACAGCTTTCACGTTTTGCGTTTGGCGTTCCTCACGGCCCCGTCTTCCTCGTCGCCTTGAAGTTTCCATTGGGCTGTACAAAGGTCAGGTCCGTCACTTCGCCTTTACCGTTGGAAGCAAACTGTACAAAGTAGCCCGAGGCTACCTTCAGGGCAAACTTGTCTTTATCGTTGGGCACTAGCTCATATTCCGGCTGGCCAGGCACGAACACGTACAACGTCTCGCCCTTGGTATAAACCTTTACGGTGGCCCCGGCCAGTTCGTACTCGCCCACGTATTTCTCCAGCTCGGCTTTGGCTACACGGGCCACCTTGGCTCCCTTTTTAAATACAATCGGTTGAAGCCCTGCCTCGAAGGGTACCGAAAGACCTTCCACTTCGCCACTGACGTTCAGCCGGAACTGTATGGGTATTTGCATAGGCAGGCCAGCAGAGTCCACTCCTTCGGCCGGGTCATAGGGCAGGGGGTCAAATACATCGTAGTTGTTGTGGCGCAACCAAAGCTGCCGCTCACCGGTTTGGGCAAACAGGGAGTCCCCTTTGGTGTAAAGAGTCATGGTTCCGTAGCCGGGGTGGGTATAGTCACCAGAATAATCGGCCAGTGCATGCGAAGGCTTTGTGGTATGCGCTATGGCTTTCTTTGTTGCTGCTGCGCTCTTTTGCGCTGCCTTTGCTTTATCTGCCGCCTTTTTCAGGTCGCCGTTCCAGTCGTAGGGCTTCAGCCCCAGCAGGCGGTCGGCAATGGTGTTGAGGACAATAGAAGGCACCTGCGAGCCTTCCTGGTTGGTCAGCACCATCACGCCTATGCTGTCGGTGGGGAACAGGGCGGCCACCGACGTAAAGCCATCGATGCCCCCGCCGTGGTTGACGCGGTAGTGCCCGCGGTAGGAGTTCATGCCCCATCCCAGCCCGTAGGCCGCAAAATGGATGTCGGGCTTTTCCTTGCTCGGCAGTCCGGCATTGACCAGGGTTTGGGGGGAAAGGGCTTCGGTGACAAACGAGGAGGGCAATATCTCCTTGCCCCTGAATTTGCCGCCATAGATCCAGGTGATCAGCCAGTTGGACATTTCCAGCACACTGCTGTTAATAGAGCCGGCTGGCCCCATCCCGCTGATGTTGTAGTAAGGCACTTTACGAATGGTGCTATCGCCCCTGAGGCCATACCCCAGCGAGGCATCATCGCTCTTGGGCAGGTCCAGTACCGAGAAGTTGGAGCGGGTCATGCCCAGGGGAATGAAGATCTTTTCCTTTACGTTTTCCTCCCAGCTTTTGCCGGTGAGCTTTTCAATCACTACACCCTGGGCCATATACATAAAGTTGTTGTACTGCCATTTCTCCCGAACGCCCGCCGTAGGCTCTTGGTAGTGCACCCTTTGCAGCAGGGTGTCGCGCGAAGCGGTGGGAAACAGGTACCACGAGATGTCGTGGCGCGGAAGGCCGGTCTGGTGGCTCATCATGTGGCGCAGGGTTACGCTATTGTTCATCGCATCATTAAAGAAGCTAAGTCCCGGCAGGTACTGATGAGCCGGCTTGTCCAGTGCCACCTTCCCTTCCTGTTGCAGTTGGCCCAGCAGCGAGGCGGTAAAGGCCTTAGTGACCGAGCCGATGGCAAAGAGCGTGTTGGGCGTTACCGGCAGCTTTTTCTCGTAATCCCTGTAGCCAAAGCCTTGGGCATAAATTACCTTGTCCTTTTGGACCACGGCTACGGCAAAGCCGGCAACCTTCCAGTCGTCCAGGATCTTGGTAAAGGTGGCATCGAGGCCGGCGAAGCGCTTGTCGGCAGGGGATGTTTTTTGGGCCCATAAAAGCGATGGGAGGATCGCACAGCAGAGGAGCAGTATCTTTTTCATAAACAACGTTTGGTTAAAAGGAGGTCTTCTAAATTTACGCCATTCGGGCAGCTTTTCCATGCTGCAGGCTGCGTGAAACAAAAGAATGGCCTACCTTCACAGAACGTATTCCCATCGAGACACTTTTGCCGGCACCCTACTGCTCACCTTAAAATGGACAACTATGCGAAAGTGTTTACGGGCAGCCGTGCTGACCGCTGCCCTCCTGCTGACCGCTTCCCTTTATAACTCTGCTGCCGCCCAGGACGTGTACAAAGTGGCGCCCGCTATGTACAAAGTGCTGAGCGATACGCTGGGCATCCGCGTGCTGGAGGCCACCTATAAGCCCGGCGATATGTCGGCCCTGCACCTTCACCCCGACTTTGCCCTGTATGTGCTGGAAGGGGGCCGCGTGGAGATCACCGGCAAAGACGGCACCAAACAGGTGGTGGACTTCAAAACTGGTATGGGCGTAGTGCTGCCCTCCGATGCGCACACCGCTAAGAACATCGGCACCACCACCCTCCGGCTGGTAGTGGTGGAAGTGAACCGCCCGCGCGGACAATAGCCTCCTTTCCCGCCCTCCCTGGATACGGCTCCTTGCTCCTTTGTGAACCCCCTCCCTGGAACGCCTAATTCTTTCACGCTTAAAACAGTTGTTTATGGAAAAAATCATGCAGGGAACTGCGTCCCTTACGCGTACACAGGAAAACATGCTCGACTACTTTGCCACCCACGACGTGAAGTACATTGCCGACGATGCGGTGTACCGTAACCTGAGTACCGGCGAGACCTACCGCGGCAAGGCCGAGGTGGCCGCCATGCTCCACTTCACCTACCACGTGGCCTTTGATGCCCGCATCGAGACGACCAACTACGTCATTACCGAAGACAAGGCCGTGGTGGAAGGCTTTTTCAAAGGAAAGCACATCGGGGAGATCGCCGGTATCAAGTCCACGCAAAAAGAGGTCAACGTGCCTATCAGCGTCTCGTACGACCTGAGGAACGGCCTGATCCAGCAGGCGCGGATCTATATGCTGGTCGACATCCTGCGCCAGCAGCTGGGCGCCGCCGAAGCGCAACCCAGGGTGGCTTATCTTTCCCGCGACATCTTTCACCTGAAGTTCGGCCATTACCGCGACGTGAAGGAACTGATCGACGAAGGGCGTAAGGCCGGCCTGCTACCGCAGGGCAAAGCCCAGCGGGTACTCACCGACTTTACCGGTGATGCCTACCGCCTGATCCTCGAAGAAGGCTTCGACTCTTTGGCCGAATACGAAAGAAACCTGAACAGTGAGCTGATGCAGGACGAGTGGCAGCAATGGTACAAGCGCTTTAAGGAGCACGTGGAAAGTGGGCACCGGGAGCTATTGAAGCAGGTTATGTAAGAGAAAGCTGCCAGCTTCCAGTTGGTCATGTTTAAAGAGGCCGCGCCTGTTCTCGTATACAACTATGAATTATACTATTGACCTATTTCATCATCATAAAATCAAGACCATGTTCATCATTGCCAACCACACCATCCTTGACCCGGATGGTTTCTGGGACCTTGTAAAGAAAGAAGCCGGTAACATCCCTGCCGAGCTGAAGCTGCACGCCATGTTCCCCTCCACCAACGCCCTGCGCTCGGTGTGCCTTTGGGAGGCCGAAAGCCCCGAGGCCGTCAACCAGTTCCTGCGCAAGACGGTGGGCGACCGGAGCAAGGACGAGTTCTTCGAAGTGAACCAGGAGGTAGCACTAGGGCTGCCAGTGGCCGAGAAGGCTGCGAGCCTTTAGGCAGCAGTCTGTAGTCGGGAGTCTATAGTTTGTAGTCGGGAGCCGGAACCATTTTATTCCCGACTCCTGCCTCCCGACTACAGACTGTATCCTATTCCACGCAGCGCCTTACCGCTACGGGTTCCGAGGTGTTGCCCGTTCTCCACCACGACCTGTCCATTCACCAATACGTATCTAAACCCTCGGGAGTATTGGTGTGGGTGTTCGAAGGTGGACAGGTCATTTACTTCCTTCTCGTCAAACACCACCACGTCGGCGCTGTAGCCTTCGCGCAGAAGGCCCCTGCCTTCGAGGCGGAATTTGAGGGCGGGCAGCGAGCTCATGCGGCGCACGGCTTCCTCCAGTGAAATGACTCCCTGGTCGCGCACATACCGGCCCAGCACACGGGCATTGGTGCCGTAACCACGTGGGTGCGGTACGCCCTGCCCGTAGATGCGGATGGAGGCATCGGAAGCAAACATGTTGAAGGGGTACTGCATGATGCGCTTTACGTCTTCCTCGCCGATACCGTGGAATACCATGCCGGCGCCGCCTGCCAGCTGCAGGTCGATAACGGTTCCTGCTTCTTCTTTCGCCTTGTGTCGTCGTCCCTTCATGCGGTTGATCTCTTCGATGCTCTTGCCGTTGTAGGTGGAGTCGGCGCGGTGGCTGGCCACCACGGCGTAGGAGAAGTGCTTCAGCTTGCGCTTTTTCAGGTTGCGCAGCATATAGGCTATGGCATATTTCTGCACCTCCGGGCGCTGCAGGCGGGCCCGTATCGAGTCGGCCCCGTCGGAGAGGAGCTCGTCGGGCAGCATGGTGCTCAGCGAGGTGGAGGAGGCCGTGTAGGGGTATTGGTCGATGGTGACGTCGATGCCCTGGCGGCGGGCTTCTATCACTTTATTCAAGGTCTCGCGGCTGCGGCCCCAGTTCTGCTGGCCACTCACCTTGAAGTGCGAGATCTGTACCGGTATGCCGGTCTCCCGTCCAATAGTGAGCGCTTCGTCAATAGCTTGCAGCACGCTGTCGCTCTCGCTGCGCATGTGGGAGGCATACACGCCGTTGTAGCGGGCCGCCACGCGGGCCAGTCCCACGATCTCCGGTGTGCGCGAGTAAGTGCCGGGGATATAAATAAGTCCGGTACTTAGGCCTACGGCCCCGCCCTTCATGGCAGCTTCCACGAGGGCTTCCATGCGTGCCTGCTCTTCCGGTGTGGGGGTGCGGTTGGCCGTGCCCATCACTTCGCGGCGCACCCCGTTGTGGCCCACCAGGGTAGCCACATTAACCGAGGGCTTCAGCGAGTCGATGCGTCCCAGGTATCGGGCCACGTCTGTATTGGAGCTGCCGCAGTTGCCCGTCACCACCGTGGTGACGCCGTCGAGGATGAAGTTGTTGGCCGTAGGGTTGAGGAACTCGTCGCCCTCGATATGGGTATGCACATCGATAAAGCCAGGAGCCACGATAAGGCCTTTGGCGTCGATGGTCTTTTTGGCTTGTATGTTGGTCAGCTTGCCCACCTTCAGCACCTTGCCATCCTTGATGGCCACGTCGCCATAGAACCACGAGTTGCCGGTGCCGTCCACGATGCGGCCGTTGGTGATGAGGATATCGGCGCTCACTTGGGCATAGGAAGTGTGGAGGCACAGGAGGGCTGCCACCAGGAGAAGGTTCCGTTTCATGTACTAAATATAAGGGCCTCCAATAATATACAGAAAATCGATGACCCGGACAAGCTCTCATAATCAGCCCGGATAATGACGTAAGTCATACAGGACCTGTGGGTACGGAACTATTTTTACTCCATGTAAAACATGATCCTATGGAAAAGAGAATGAACAGTAGAAATGAGTACTTACGGTTGTTGGTTGTGGGTTTAATCGTCCTTCTTCTTTTTACTGGTAGTCTCACCGCACCATGGATTTATGGATTGATTGCTATAGCCGGCATTTTGTATTGATCTTCCCGGGGCTCTCTTTCGTACTGCCCCACGGTATAGATACCATCCAGGTCATACCCGCCCGCCACAGCATTGAATATAAAAAGCTGCACCCGTCGTGCGGCTTTTTTTGTGGGGTGAATGGTGAGTGATGAGTGATGAGTGGGCGATCGCTAAAGCGATCTGCTAACACGAAGGGCAGGAAGGCACAAAGACACGAAGAGAAATGTGCGAATGAGGAAATGTGCGGATGTGCATTCCAATAGAGATCGGGAGTGCGAATGAAAGAACCCTACTGCTGTCAGGGTGCCGGTGTCCAGTAATGTTTCTATCCTTGTCATCCCGACCGTAGGGAGGGATCTGTGGTAGGCGTTCAATGACTGCCTGCGACTTGTAAGCTCTCTCACCTTGTCATCCTGGAAGGATCTATGGCAGCCA
This sequence comes from Chitinophagaceae bacterium, assembly GCA_036404975.1. Classification (GTDB taxonomy): domain Bacteria; phylum Bacteroidota; class Bacteroidia; order Chitinophagales; family Chitinophagaceae; genus Flavisolibacter. The sequence goes on along the minus strand of DASWYM010000547.1, from coordinate 10,245 downwards.
TTGAATGACTGGATGTGAAAGTGCAGGGGCTTGCCTTAGGGCTTTGATGACAGCCTGCCTTCTGCAGGGGAAGAGCCTGCCTGCACTGAGCACAGATCCCTGCCCGTCCGGTCAGGCGGGCTTAGCAGGATGACAAAGTAATAGTCGTTATGGTCCACCAGCACTTTGACTGCATATAGCACAGATCCCTCACTGCGTTCGGGATGACAAAGTAATAGGCAATACTGATCACCAGCACTCCGATAAGGGGAAATTCCAGGATTATTCCCCTGATTCCTTGTTCCCAATTCCTAATTCCTCCTCCCCCGGAGCCCCTCAACGGATGGGCAGGACTCCTGGACCGAAATGATTACGGGGCCCGCTGCCCGCTGTTGCCGCCATGGCCGTAATGGCGTATATTTAAGTAGGGAAGGATGACCCCCGGAGGGGCGTCGTCCTTTAGCCTGCACTTTAAAAGCACCTGTCACAATCCTCAAGCTGATAACAATGAAACACTTCCTCTTCTTTTCGCTGTTGCTGGCATCGGCTCCCGTACGGGCCCAGCAGTCGGAGGACTTTCGCATCATCGATATCGCGCAAAAGGAAATAAGATTGTTCAATGCCTATAAGGACAAGGACTCCGCTGAGCGCAGCCGGGTGTTTGCCGATTCGCTCTACCAGCCCTACAAGGCTTTCTGGGCCGGCTATATGGGCGAGGAGGAGAACTTCGTGCGCTGGGCCAACAAGGCCCTTACCAATCTGTACGGCTTCAACCAGAAGAACGGCAGGATCAACGGCGGGCAGTTGCTGCGCCAGTTCGATGTAGTGAAGAAGGGCATGGAGGCCCTTACGGGCTATAGGCCTAAAGGGGAATGGTACGTCGTCTACGGTCCGGCGTGGGCTAACCTGGGCGGCCTCTCCGGCGGCACCATGTTCATCGACCTCTCGCACCACAGCAACTCGTCCAACGATGCCATCATGATGATGTTTCCCCACGAGATCACCCACCAGATCTACGCCAATGTGAATACCCACCACGATACCACGGCCCTGGGCAGCATCATCGGCGAGGGCTTCGCCGTGTACATGAACCAGCTCTATTGGAAGAAGAGCTTCACGCTGGCTGAGCACCTGGGCTACCCCGAGGCGGGACTCAGAGCCGTGGAGGAGCAGGATGCCGCCATTCGACAGTTCTTTGAGGACAATAAGTACAGCGCCGACAAGACAACGATCGATAAGTTCCGCAACAGGAGCTTCCACCTGCAGCCGGGCCTGCCGGGTGCCATCGGGTATTACATCGGTTACAAGATCATCGATGCCTATGTGCGCAAGCACGGGGCGGAGTCGTGGAAGGACGTATTTACCAAATCACCGGAGGAGATCTATACGACGAGCGGGTACTGAGTTTATTCATTTATTAAATACTGGACTATGAACACGCATAAGGAAAGTAGTCTTACCGAGATTTATTCCGGCGACATCGTAGAAGCCGGCATGATCAAGAGTATGCTGGAGAGCGAGGGCATCCATGCCTTCCTCAAGGACGAGATCATGGGCACCCTGATGCCGTGGTGGGTCACCCCCGGCGGGGTGGGCTCCGTAAGGGTGATCGTGTCCCAGGAAGATGCCGAGCGGTCGCGGCTGGTGGTGGAGGAGTATGAAAAGAATGTGAGAGGGGTGTAATATTGCCTGTAAATGAAGATATGCCTGGCTTTCCTAAGCTTCTTTATTGCTTCCCTTTGTTCTGCACAGGCAAAGGTGGATACCTCGTGGATGCTGAATGGTCACCACTTCCGGTTGATCCTGGAGGCAGATGAAGAGGCCATTTATGATCTGAACGCAAAAGCTGCCTTTTTCAGGGAAAATACACCCTTGCTATCCGACTCTCTTTTATGCAGCAGGCTGTATATGAATTTCATGGATATGAACGGCGATGGCTTCAATGACCTGCTGGTCTTCCAGAGCGCCGGTGCGCGGGCCAACGAGACGTACCACCTGTTTCTCTTCAGGAAGAAGACCAATGACTTCGTACGGGTGGAGGGGTATGAAGCCTGGCCTAACCTGTATAAGACAAAGATCAGGGGCGTGCTGGCGGCTACCATACTTTCCGGGATGGTACACTACCGCTTCTTCCTGCTGACCGATAAGGGTGAGCTGGTTGACCTCGACATCGTGGAGGAGGATGATAACCTGGATGGAGAAGAGTTTGAAAAAGGATTAAGAAGAGTGCAGAAGGTGCTTAAGAAAGCCAGGTAGAATAGGCTGGTACCTTTATGGAGCTACAACTATGGAAAGAGCTTATTACGAAAACAAGGACTTTGAAAAGACAAACTTTACTGCCACAGGCCTGGCCTGGGGCGAATATGATAACTGCACCTTTACCGCCTGCAATTTTGCAGGGGTAGACCTGTCGGGTATATCCTTTTCGGACTGTACGTTCCGGGCCTGCAACCTGGCCACGGCCAAACTGGGGAAGACGGCTTTCCATGATACCATCTTTACCGAATGCAAGCTCACGGGCCTGCACTTTGCCGACTGTAGCGACTTTCTCTTTACGCCCCATTTTGAGAGTTGCACACTGGACCTCTCCTCCTTCTACGGGATGAAACTAAAGAAGAGGGCCTTCAGGGACTGCAGCCTGCGCGAGGTGGACTTTACCGGTGCCGACCTAAGCGGTGCGGTGCTCCATAACTGCGACCTCGGGCGCGCTCTTTTTGATCATACCGTACTGGAGAAGGCCGACCTGCGCACGGCCTACAACTACTCCATTGATCCCGAGGCCAACCGTATCCGCAAGGCGCGCTTTTCGGCGGCAGGCATCATAGGGCTGCTGGATAAGTATGATATCGAAGTAGAATGAGAAATGAGTTATCAGTGATGAGTAGGGTTGTGCTGCGGTTGTGCCCTGAAATGAGAGTATATTCGTTATCCATACTAGCGTTATGTCTGACTCCTTACACGACTTTTTAGTGACCGATCGCGATTCCTTCACCCGGTTCCTTGGCCTGCTGATCGAAGACCTGCGCGCCAACCCAAAAAGCTGGCCCAACAGCACGCTCGAGCACTACCTGCGGGCGATGGAATCCTACACCGGGCATATACAAACTTACTACGACAACACCAACCAGGACATCGATGCCGATGTGCCGTCGTGGAAGGTGTTTGCGGATATACTGAAGGGAGCCAAAGCCGGATGAGGCATTAGGTAAACCCCTCTGCTTTTTATCTTGTTTTAGGTTATCGCCATGCAGCTACTTGCGGCGGCAGCCGTGTATGCGTGAAGCGGCGTTTGCTGTTCGCCGGTAAACCTTTTCTATCTACTGCTCCTTACAATACATTTAGCAAAAGCGACAATCCATTCCTTTTTCTCTTGCCCCTCCGCCTCTTCGTTTGTCTATTTGCGGTACCGGTTGCCTGTTACCCGTTGGGGAGGGCGCCGGGAAAGTTCCCAAAGTTTTGTTAACGCTATAATTCGAACCCAACGGTTTCCTGCACAGGAGGGGTACTCTTGGAAACAATCATCACCTAAAACTCAAAACCAGACTAAAATGAGAAAAGTAATTTCCCGCCTAGCCTTAGGAATGGCTATCACTGCCACAACGCTAACTGCCTGTAAGAAAGACAAGGACGCTGTGCCGGCCCCTCCTCCTCCACCTCAAGGGGAGTATGCCGTTAAAGTAAAAGCCGCCATCACGGTGGGCGATGTAGTGTACGACAGCATTCCCGCCACCTTTACCATCACTTCCTGGGACCGCAGCGGGGTGATGTACCAGCGCGACGTGCAGCTGGCCGCGGGCACCCAGACAGTCTACCTGCCCAAGGCGCACACGAAGTACCGCATCCAACTGGCCAAGTGGGGCATCACCGACGTGCGCACCCTCTTACCTAACGAGTTGAACGAAGCCGCCACCTACGTACTGGGAGGCAGCAAGGCAGCCAAAAAGATCAGAGAAGAAGTGCACTATACGTATGAGAACGAAAGCTTCCGGCCACAGATCAAGCGGGCTTTTGTTTACGACAACGACGGGAAGCTGGCAGAGGTGCAGAACTACGGTAATATGGACGGCTATGCCACAGACAACATGGAGTTGTACTCCATCGACCGTTTCGGATACACCGGTAACAAATTGGAAGATATCACTACGTTCGACCAACAGGACGGTGGTGCCATAACCGGCTTCAACCGGTTTGCGTGGACGACCGAGGGAAAGCTGAACCACATCCAGTTTGCTAACCAGAATGAACAATCCAGCTGCCGCATCTTCTACCCCGATGCCCAGGGCAACAACGAGCGGGTGTATACGGAGTTCTACCTGAACGACCTCAGCCTGAGCTCTAACGTGGAGCTGAAGTTTAAAGGCGGCAACCGCGTAGAAGAGAAGACCACCATACCGAATTACCCGGCTGCCACCCGGACCTATACCTACGATGCCGGCATCAACCCTTACGTGTTCCTGAAGTGGCCCACCATGAACTTTACCTACGATTCAAAGAACAACGTGGTGGAGGAAAAATATTCCAATGTATCGATTCGTATCGAGAAGGAATATACCTATGACGCCGATGGCTTTGTAAAGGAAGTGTTGAAGAAAGAGATCAATACGGCCAACAACGGGGTGAGGGGAATTTCCAAAACCGTGTATAGCTACTAAGCCGGGCTACGCTATTTACCCATAAATAAAGGAGGGGCTGCTTCATGGCGGCTCCTCTTTTATTTATGGCCTATACCACCTGGCGGAGCCCCACCTGACCGCCGTCACCTTTTATTAGGCACAGAAGCGCTACTTTGGCCGCGTCAGCCGTGCTGGCGATTGCGTGCTATCTATTTATATGATTACCGAACAGCTCCTCAACCCCTCCGGCATCGTTGTGGTCGGTGCCTCGAACGATACCTCCAAGCCCGGGGGTAAGGTATTGCACAACATTATTACTCATCACTACAGCGGCCTGCTCTATGGCGTCAATCCCAAAGAGACGGTGGTCCAGGGCGTGCCCTGCTACCCCGACTGCGCGGCCTTGCCGCCGGTGGAACTGGCCATCATCGCCGTGGCGGCTGCCTACGTGGAGGGCGTGCTGAAGACGCTTGCCTTCGAAAAGGGCTGCCGGGCCTTTATTCTCTTCTCTGCCGGCTTTAGTGAGACGGCCGAGGAGGGCAAGGCCCTGGAAAAGCGCTGCGTGGACATCGTGGAGGCCGTGGGCGGCACTCTCATCGGTCCCAACTGCATTGGTATGATCACCGGCGCCTACAAGGGCGTGTTTGCGGGTCCTATTCCCGAATACGACCCTATGGGCTGCGACTGCGTGTCGGCCTCCGGGGCCACCATGGTATTCCTGCTGGAGACCGCCATCCCAAGGGGGCTGAAGTTCCGCGACATCTTCTCGGTGGGCAACAGCGCCCAGGTGGGCGTGGAGGATGTGCTGCAGTACTGGGACGAGACCTTCGACGAGGCGACCAGTTCCAGAATAAAGCTCCTCTACATGGAGCAGGTGGCCGACCCGGCCCGCTTCCTGAAGCATGCCCGCTCGCTGGTGAGCAAGGGCTGTCGCCTGGCCGCCATCAAGGCCGGCAGCACCGAGGCGGGCTCGCGTGCCGTATCGTCGCACACGGGTGCCCTGGCGGGCTCCAATACCGCCGTGAGTGCCCTGTTCCGCAAGGCCGGCGTCATCCGCTGCTACAGCCGCGTAGAACTGGTGTACGTGGCAGGGATCTTTACCGTCAACAAGCTTATGGGCGACCGCCTGGCTGTAATCACCCATGCCGGTGGGCCGGGCGTTATGCTCACCGATATCCTGGTAAAAGGAGGTATGAAGGTGCCCCCGCTTACGGGGCCTAAGGCCGATGCCCTGCTGGCCAAACTATTCCCGGGCTCCTCGGTGGCCAACCCGATCGACTTCCTGGCTACCGGCACCGCCGAACAGCTGGGCGCTATCCTGGATGCCGTAGAGAACGACTTCGATGAAATAGACGGCTCCATCGTGGTGTTCGGCACCACCGGCATGTGGAGCGTTGATGACGTATATATGGTGCTGCACGAGAAGATGAGGGCCTGCCGCAAGCCCATCTTTCCCATCCTGCCGGCGGTGATCCAGGCGGCGGACGAGGTGAGCCATTTCCAGTCGATGGGCCACGTGAACTTTACCGATGAAGTCAGCTTTGGCTATACCCTCTCGCGCGTCAACAGGCTGCGCCCGCCCTATCCCGATCCCTTGCTGCCCGGGGTGGATATCCAACGGATACGAGCCATTATAGACGACGCCCCCGGAGGCTACCTGCCCCCGGATAAAGTATTTGAGCTGCTGGAAGCTGCCGGCATCCCCACGGTGCGGCAGGCTACGGTGGGGCGCCAGGAAGAAGCCGTGGTGCAGGCGGCCCGTATGGGCTTCCCGGTCGTGATGAAGGTGTCGGGGCCCGTGCACAAGTCCGACATCGGCGGTGTGGTGATAGGGGTGCAAAGCGAAGAAGAGGTAGCCGAACACTTCAACCGGCTGATGGCGCTCGAAGGTGCCGATGGCGTCCTCCTGCAGCAGCAGCTGAAGGGTACGGAAGTGTACATCGGTGCGAAGGCGGAAGATGCCTTTGGCCACCAGGTAGTGGTGGGGCTGGGCGGCATCTTCGTAGAAGTGTTCAAGGACATTTCCGCCGGGCTGGTTCCCGTGGGCCGTGAAGAAGCACTAAGCATGATCCGCCACCTGCAGTCATATCCCATCATAAAAGGGGTGCGCGGCAGGGAAGGCGTGAGCGAAGAGCTGATCGCCGAAGCGCTGATGAAGGTGAGTGCCCTTATTGAAGCCGCGCCCGAGATAGCGGAAATGGACATCAATCCCCTGATGGGTACCCCTCGATCGCTGGTGGCCGTAGATGCCCGCATCAGTGTGCGGAAAGGCAATTTAACCATTAGTCAATTTGAGCATTCGGCCATGGAGGCCATTATATAAAGTCCCGGGCGGCGTCTGATGACAGGTCCCGTTAATTATTGCAGCCCGCAAATGAACAAGTGCCGGTTCTGCCTGCCCATCCATTTGTAATCAAGTCCTTTTTCCTGCCGGGAACCCTCCCTTTTACCTTATCCTGACCTCCTGGTGACGCCCCATCAAAGCAAGGGTTGTTCCGGGGTTGTTCCGGGGTTGTTCCGAGGTTCTTCTGGGGTTGTTCCGACCTATATATAAGGTCGGAACAAGGTCGGAACAACCCCGGCGCAAGGTCGGCGGAACCCCGGGAAAAGAGCAGCGTGTCCTTGCATGACCTACGGAGTCAGGGGCTCATTGCAGGGCTGACTCGCTGAACTGGCCAGGGACCTGACAACAATCATATCTCCACATGACGTGGCCATGACAATCCATTGCTACTTCTCACGACATTTGAAGCGCTTGTTATATCTCTAAATTCCTGGTTATGGAACCCAATACGATTGCTGCTAAAGATCGAAAAGTAAAAGGCAGGGTTGAAGTGAACATTCAGCGCTGCAAGGGTTGCGAGCTTTGCACGGCAGCCTGCAAGGAAGGCGCTCTCTCCCTCTCCGACACTATCAACATCAAAGGATACCGCTATGCTGTGGCCAACAACGACCTGTGCAACGGGTGTGTCAACTGCGCGCTGGTGTGCCCCGACGCGGTGATCACGGTGTTCCGTACCGCTCCCAAAAAGAAACCGGTGGATGTGACGCCTGCCGACATACGGGAGCAGCTCCAATCCATGATCAGTCCATCCTAATAAATATTCGTTATGACGGGAACAAAACTCATGAAGGGTAACGAAGCCCTCGCCGAGGCCGCCATCCTGGCCGGCTGCGATGCCTACTTCGGCTACCCCATTACGCCTCAATCGGAAGTGCTGGAATACCTGGCGCGTGAAATGCCCCGCCGCGGCCGCGTGGTGATGCAGGCTGAAAGCGAAGTGGCTTCCATCAACATGGTGTACGGAGCGGCGGGTGCCGGCTTCCGGGCCATGACCTCTTCGTCGTCACCGGGCTTCAGCCTGATGCAGGAAGGCATATCGTATATGGCGGGCGCCGAGCTGCCCTGCCTGCTGGTGAACGTCAACCGTGCGGGCCCGGGACTTGGTACCATACAGCCGGGACAGGGCGATTATTTCCAGGCGGTGAAGGGAGGTGGTCATGGCGACTACCGCCTGATTGTGCTGGCGCCGGCTTCTGTGCAGGAAATGTCCGACCACGTGTTCCTCGGCTTCGACCTCGCCGATAAGTACCGCAACCCCGTTTTGATTTTATCGGACGGTGCTATCGGGCAGATGATGGAGAAGGTGGAGTTCAAGCCCTACACCCGCCCCGACATCGACAAGTCGTCGTGGGCCACGACCGGCAAGCCGCCCACCCGCAAGCGCAACTATATTACCTCGCTGCAACTGCAGCCCGAGCAGATGGAGCTGCACAACCACAAGCTGGAAGCCAAGTTCCGGCTCATCCGCGAGAACGAAGTGCGGTGGGAAGAGATGAACACCGAAGATGCCGACTACCTGTTCGTGGCCTACGGCCTGAGCGCCCGCATCTGCCAGAAGGCGATGGACCTGGCGCGCGCCAAAGGTGTACGGATAGGCCTGCTGCGGCCCATCACGCTGTTCCCCTATCCCTACCAGCGCCTCGCCGAACTGGCTCCCAAGCTGAAGATGGTGCTGACCGTGGAGCTCAATAGCGGGCAGATGGTGGAGGACGTGCGGCTGGGTGTTGCCGGTAAAGTGCCGGTGGAGTTCTATGGCCGCATGGGCGGTATGACGCCCACACCCGAGAGCATTGTACAACATTTAGAAACCTTAATACAGTATCATCATGCCAACTGAAGAAAAAGTATTGCCGGATGTGGTGGAGCAGGTAGTGCCCATCCCTGCGGATGAATACGAAGTGGTGTACCAGCGGCCGCAAACCATGGTGGACACGGCGATGCACTATTGCCCCGGCTGCTACCACAGCCTGGTGCACAAGCTGATCATGGAAGTGGTGGAGGAAATGGGCATACAGGAGCAAACCATCGGTGTGGCCCCCGTGGGCTGCTCGGTGCTCGCCTACGACTATATGGACATCGATATGCAGGAAGCTGCCCACGGGCGCGCCTGCGCCGTGGCCACCGGTATCAAGCGGCTGATGCCCGATAAATACGTGTTCACCTACCAGGGCGACGGCGACCTGGCCGCCATCGGTATTGCCGAGACGCTGCACGCCATCAACCGCGGCGAGAACTTCCTCATCGTGTTCATCAACAATGCCGTCTACGGCATGACCAGCGGGCAGATGGCCCCTACCACGCTGGCGGGCATGATGACCACGACTTCGCCCGATGGACGCGACGTGGACTACTACGGCCATCCCATCAAAGTGTCGGAGCTGATGGCGAACCTGCCGGGGGCGTATTACGTGACGCGGCAGGCGGTGAACAACGCCGCCGGTGTGCGCCGCACGAAGAAGGCGCTGGAGAAGGCCTTTAAGTACCAGCAGGAGAAGAAAGGCACCTGCCTGGTGGAGGTGGTGGGCAACTGTCCCTCCAACTGGAAGATGACGCCGCTGCAGTGTACGCAGTTCGTGGAAGAGGAGATGATGAAGGAGTTCCCGGTAGGGGATATTAAGGTGCCGAAGGGATAGGGAGAGCTGCCAGCTGTTAGCTTCTAGCTGCTAGCAGAAAGCTATACGCTGTACGCAGAACTTACTCATCACTCATTACTCATCACTCATGGCTATGGACCATGGACTATAAACTCTTAAACACTACATCATGTTAGAAGAACTCATTGTAGCCGGATTTGGGGGACAGGGCGTCCTGTCGCTCGGCATGACCCTGGCCTATGCCGGCATGGTCGAGGGCAAGGAGATCTCGTGGATGCCTTCCTACGGACCGGAGATGCGCGGAGGTACGGCCAACTGCATCACCATCCTGTCGGACAACAAGATCAGCTCTCCGATCCTTTCCACCTTCGATACGGCCATTGTGCTCAACCAGCCCTCGATGGATAAGTTTGCCCCGCGGGTGAAGCCGGGTGGCCTGCTGCTCTACGAGTGCGGCACCATCAAGCAACCCAGCACGCGCACCGACATAAGGATCGTGGGCATTCCGGCCACCACCGAGGCGATCCGGATGAAGAACCCCAAGATCATGAACATGATCATCCTGGGCGCCTACCTGCACCTGAAGCCGGTGGTGAGCCTCGACTCGGTGATGAAGGCCCTGGAAGAAGTGCTGCCCGAGAAGTACCACCACCTGCTGCCCCTCAACGAGGAGGCGCTCGAGAAGGGCGAGCAGCTGATCCACGAGCTGGAGGAA
>DASWYM010000546.1:0-4533 GCA_036404975.1 Chitinophagaceae bacterium | reverse complement strand
CTGGCCTACATCAGTTACCACCACGGCATCACCGCCGGTTAGTTCATTCAGCACCCGCACCACTTCACCCATCGTCATTTGACCGCTGGTGGGGTATAATTCATCCTGGATGCAAACAGTCTCTTCCTCTTTGCGGCAGTCAATAAAGCGGTTCAGCCATTCCGTATGCGATCTCTTTTCCAGAAGACTGGTCAGCAGGGGCAGGGTTTCTTTACAGTCACCCCAAACCGGTACGGTTGTCTTTACGTTCTTATCGATCTCTGCCGGGTCAATATCCAGGTGAATGATCTTTGCCTGCCGGGCATATTTGTCCAGGCGGCCGGTCACGCGGTCATCAAAGCGCATACCCACCGCAATCAGGACATCACATTCGTTGGTGAGCAGGTTAGGACCATAGTTGCCGTGCATACCCAACATACCCACATTAAGGGGATGATCGGATGGCAGAGCACTAAGCCCCATGATCGTCCAGGCGGCAGGCAACCCTGCCTTTTCGATAAACTGGCGGAATTCCTCTTCGGCTTTTCCAAGTATAACCCCCTGGCCAAATAAGACTAAAGGCTTTTGAGCACTGTTGATCAGGGAAGCTGCCTGTTCAATGTATTCGTTACGTACAATAGGTTTGGGGCGGTAGCTGCGTATAAAGTCACACTTTTTATAGCCTTCGAATTCGAACTTCTGGATTTGAGCATTTTTAGTAATGTCTATCAGCACAGGCCCAGGCCGGCCGCTGCCGGCAATAAAGAAAGCTTTAGCCAGTACAGAAGGAATCTCGCTGGCATCTGTGACCTGGTAGTTCCACTTGGTAACAGGCGTGGTGATATTGATGATATCGGTTTCCTGGAAGGCATCGGTACCCAGCAGGTGAGCGAACACCTGCCCGGTGATGCACACCAGGGGCGTGCTGTCTATTAAGGCATCAGCCAACCCCGTGACCAGGTTGGTAGCACCCGGGCCACTGGTAGCAAAGACGACACCCGTCTTGCCCGAGGTACGAGCATAACCCTGGGCGGCATGAATGCCTCCCTGTTCATGACGGACCAATATGTGGCTTAACTGTTCCTGGAAATCGTACAGGGCATCATAGATAGGCATGATGGCTCCGCCGGGGTAACCAAATATGGTGGTCACCTCTTCCTCCACAAGACCTCTTAACACTGCCTCCGATCCGGAGATAGTCTCAGCCTTCATCGGTAACGCATCCTGCTGCAGCTGTGGTAACGTGTTTTGCATATTTGTATAGAATTCCTTTAGTGACACTTAATGCGGGTTGTTTCCATTGGGCCCGGCGGCGTTCGATTTCTTCAGCACCAATGTGTGCCGTCATCCTGTTTTGTGCAACATCAATGGTGATCTTATCTTCATCCTGCACAAGAGCCAGCAGCCCGCCGTCGAAGGCCTCAGGCGTAATATGTCCCACCACGAAGCCGTGGGTGCCACCGCTGAAGCGACCGTCGGTGATCAGGGCTACACTCTTACCCAGCCCGGCACCTATAATTGCAGAAGTGGGCTTGAGCATTTCCGGCATGCCGGGGCCGCCCTTCGGACCTACATAGCGGATCACCACCACATCGCCTGCTTTTACCTTACCGGTTTGTATTCCTTCGATCAACTGAAACTCACCATCAAATACCCGTGCCGGGCCTTCAAAGCGTTCACCTTCCTTGCCACTGATCTTTGCCACACTGCCGCCTTCTGCCAGGTTACCGTACAGGATCTGCAGGTGACCTGTGGCTTTAATTGGGTGCTCCAGCGAGCGAATGATCTGCTGGCGCTCAAAATCCAGGTCCCTGGCTTCTGCCAGGTTCTCGGCTACGGTCTTCCCGGTTACGGTCAGGCAGTCACCGTGCAGAAGCCCTTGCTTCAAAAGGTATTTCATGACAGATGGTATTCCTCCGTACTGGTGTAAGTCCTGCATCAGGTATTTTCCGCTGGGCTTAAAGTCGGCCAGTACCGGTACGCGGTTGCTGATCTCCTGGAAATCATCCTGTGTTAACGGCACGTCTACGCTCTTGGCCATAGCAATGAGGTGCAGTACCGCGTTGGTCGAGCCGCCTAAAACCATGATCACCACCATAGCATTTTCGAAGGCTTTGCGGGTCATGATGTCCTTAGGCTTAATATCTTTTTCCAGCAGGTTCCTCATGGCAGCTCCTGCCTCCAGGCATTCTTTCCGCTTCTCTTCGCTCAGGGCAGGGTTGGAAGAAGAGTAGGGAAGGCTCATTCCCAAAGCCTCGATGGCCGAAGCCATTGTGTTAGCGGTGTACATGCCACCACAGGCACCCGCACCGGGGCAGGAACCCTTTACGATGCATTTAAAGTCCTCTTCGGAAATAGTACCTGCCAGCTTCTGCCCCAAGGCCTCGAAAGCCGATACGATATTCAAGTCTTGCCCGTTGTGATGTCCCGGGGCAATAGTGCCGCCATAAACCATCAGGGAGGGGCGATTCAGTCGTCCCATGGCAATGATCGAACCGGGCATGTTCTTATCGCATCCGGGCAGGGCAATCAGCCCGTCGTAGTATTGAGCACCACAAACCGTTTCAATAGAATCAGCAATTACATCCCTGCTCACCAGGGAATAGCGCATACCGGCAGTACCGTTGCTGATACCGTCGCTGACACCAATGGTGTTAAAGATCAATCCTACCAGGTCACGGTCCCACACACCCTGCTTCACCAGCTTAGCCAGGTCGTTCAGGTGCATGTTGCAGGTATTCCCATCATAACCCATGCTTACCACCCCAACCTGTGCTTTTGCCAGGTCTTCTTCTGTCAGGCCAATCCCGTACAGCATGGCCTGGGCGGCCGGTTGGGTAGGGTCCTGGGTAATCGTCCTGCTGTATTTGTTCAGTTCACTCATGCGGTGGCGCGTTGCGTTTGATATTCTTTTTCTACTACTTTACACTTATAAGCCTGTTGCACACGGTATCCTAAGGATTCCTGCCAGGGCTTGGGGAAGGTTACATCATCCAGGGAACCTATACCAGCAATCTCTGCAGCCGTGCCGCAATAGAAAGCCGATTCTGCAGCATATACTTCCTCGGGTTTGATTTGCTTTTCTACAACGGCTATTCCCAGGTCGGCACAGATCTCGATCACGGTAGCGCGTGTGATGCCGGGAAGAATACTGCCCAACTGGGGCGTATACAGGATGCCGTCCTTTTCAATAAAGAAATTGGCGCCCGGGCCTTCGGCCACATAGCCATTGATGTCCAGCAGGAGGGCCTCATCATAACCAAGGTCCTTGGCTTCCTGCGTGGCCATAATGGAGTTGACATAATGGCCCGAAACTTTGGCTTCCACCTTGAAGTTGGCCGGGCTGATGCGCCGGTAAGAGGCTGTTTTCAGGCGGAGGAGCTTTTCACCCAGGTAAGCACCCCATTCCCAGGCAGCAATAAGCAGTTGCGCGCTCTTGCCTTTGGTGAGCGACATGTTGGGAGGGCAGGTAACCAGTGGCCTGATATAGGCATCGGTAAAATTGTTTCGTTTCAGCAGTTCGTAGGTAATGGCGATTAGCTCGTCATTGTTAAAAGGGTAGGGGATTCCTACTGCCTCGCAGGAGAATTGCATGCGCTGGTAGTGTTCCAGGGCTTTGAAGATCCGGACGCCCTTCTCCGTATTGTATGCACGGATGCCTTCGAAAACAGCATAACCGTAATGGAGCGACTGGTCAAAGACATTACCCCTGGCCTCGGTGGCCTTGATAAATTCTCCTTCAAAATAGACAATTGTGCTTTCGTTGTAGTACATAGCTTTTCTCTGGTTTTAAGCAATAAAACGGCTAGCGTCTGGGTGCGCCGTTTTAAAGAATGTGTTACAGCAAAGACAATCGTTCAACCGTGATGAGAAGCAGGGTCCTTGCCCGGCAGGTTCTTGGGCAAGGACATTTATTACAGCATATTTCCGTACTTCCTCATTTTTGTGTTCATATAATGGTCGACTTTCTTAATTCTACGTTATCCTTGTTAATTCCATCAGGGCCACTGTTGGTAATGTAATCACTGATGAACTCCCCGATCGTGGAAGTAAAGTAGAAATTCACCGGGTCCAGGTCCTTGGTCACAAAGCCATTCTTCAAGCTCCAGGCTACCGCTTCCCGCACCAGGCCGGCTTCTTCAGCCAGGCCAAAGTGGTCCAGCAGCATGGCGGCGGATAGAATGGAGCCCAGAGGATTGGCTATATCCTTACCGGCGGCCTGCGGGTAAGAGCCGTGGATGGGCTCAAACATGGCCGTATTCTCCCCTACAGAAGCCGATGGAAGCAATCCCAGGGATCCGCTGATCACGCTCGCCTCATCGCTGATGATATCGCCAAACATATTCTCCGTCAGCACGACGTCGAACTGCTTTGGGTTTAATATGATCTGCATGGCGGCATTATCTACAAACAGGTAGTCCACGGCTACATCTGAATAGCTTACCGCCACTTCCTGTACCACCTTGCGCCACAGGCGGGAGGTTTCCAATACGTTGGCTTTATCCACCAGGGTCAGTTTCCTGCGTCTTTGGCGGGCAGCACTAAATGCGAGAT